>JBMYQA010000028.1:0-35370 GCA_049600855.1 Flammeovirgaceae bacterium
CAACATGTCACCTCTTTTTCCGTCTCTTGAATCATTAAAAAGTTTAAAGCCATAAAGGATTCTGCACTTTTTAATGATTTAATAACCGAAAAAATCTAGTGATTTTTCCGATAACAAACCATTCGTGATAAACACTATTCTTTAGAGACTTAATAGATAATCGACCAAGATGTCTACATTGGTAAAAGGATTGTAATGGTAAGGTCTTACTTCTTCATCGTATTTAATTTCTTTTCGTAGCCATTGAGCATTAGCAATGGCCTTGTGGGTTTTCTTTCTCAACTTTGAGTAATGATCGTACGATTTCTTATATGATTTGTAATAATTATGTTCTCTAAGGTATGTTTCTAAATCTTTTGATCGGTTAAATGAAATATTAAACTTACCAAAGTGCAATAAAAACCAATACTCAAAAGAGATACTTGAGAAGGAGATGCGTATATCATTTTTTTCGGCTAGGTTGTAGGCTTCTGGATGTTTATGGTAAAAATCCTTATCCACAACTACCCAAACGGAATCGTAAGGATTTCGATCTGTTGCCGCTTCTTTTTTTAACTCTACCGCTTGCTTCACCAATTCTAAGGCTGTGTTATATTTGGTATCATATACCTCAATTCTTAATCCTGTAAGTTGATTTTCTTTGCTTTTATCTGCTCTAATTCCATTGAAATAATTGGGTTCAGTCTTTGCGCCTTCACACAAAATTAAAATGCGTTCTCGTATTTTTCGGGTATTAACTTTTCGGGCTCTAGGCATAAATTAACTACTTAACATTGTTTTTGAAATATAGTGTAAAAGCTCCGTACTGCATTTACGGAAACGCTTTTTTTTGCTAAATTGAAACATGAATATGCCATTCGATTAAACTAAACTTTCATCTAAACATTCTTACATGCAAACATTAGAATCAACAATTACAAAATCTACCGTTTATACCCATTCTAGCGCTCAAATTACCCGTTTTGCTGAAACAACAGTGACCGAAGCCGGCGAACAAACCCTCCATTTTCTCATAACTGCTAGTCAAATTGAGGAAAATAGCATTCAAGTAAAAGGTGGTGGAAATGCGATGTTGAAAGATGTAAAGTTAGTCACAAAGCATTTTGCTCAAGAACAGCATGAGGGCATTAAAACCCTTTTAGATTCATTGAGTCCCTTACGCAAAAATAAAATCCGATTAGAAGCACAAGCTGTGCGGATTAAAACAGAAGGAGAATTATTGGTCAATTTAGCCGAGAAGGTATTCTCGCCAACAACTGATGACAAAGCCGTTAATATTCAATTTGCTCCTGACAAATGGGGCGAAACGCTAAACTTTTACCGAGAACGTCAGGCAAAACTAGATGAAGAAAGTCAGCAATTACAAGACGACATTCTGAACAACAAGCATGAAATTGAACGAATCGAAGCGGAAATTAATGAATTAAAAGGGGCTAGTACCAAAAGCCTTCAACTGATTGAGGTGGTGTTGGATGTAAAAGAAACAGGGAAAATGCAGTTCGAAATCACCTACCTTACCAAAGGAGCGCGATGGAATCCAATTTATGATATCCGAGTAAATGCTGAAGATCAAAGCATTCAAGTTGCCTACAATGCCCTAGTGAAAAACAATACAGGGGAAAATTGGGATGGCGTACGCTTGTCTTTATCCACAGCAAAGCCTTTTATTGGAAGTAAGCCGCCTCAATTGAGTACGTGGTTTTTAACAAAATATACGCCTGCTCCTGCAGGAAGAGCTATGAAAAAAGCTAAACTTTCACTAGATGCCAATACCTCTATGAAAATGGCGGCTTTAGAAGAGTCTTTGGCGGGCGCAGAACTTGAAGAGGAACCCATGGAGCTAGCAAAAACTACCGTGGACAGCAAAGCAAGTTCTGTACTTTTCCACATTGGAGGCGGCTCAACCATTAGTAGTGATAACCAGCCACAACGGGTAACGATACTCCAGCAAGATTTCAAAACGGACTTTCATTACGAAGCCGTTCCGTGTAAATCTACACATGCTTACCTCAAAGCAACGGTTACTAACGATAGCGAATACCCCTTACTTGCCGGCCAAGCAAGTGTATTCATGGACAATCATTTTGTAGCTAAATCGCAATTGAAATTCATTGCTCCCAATAAGGAATTTGAACTTGACTTAGGCATTGACGAAAACATCAGTATTGAATTCAAAGAGCTTAAATACTTTTGGACTTCAGAAGGCTCAATCATTAGTAAAAATAAAAAGAAAATTACATTTGAATACCTCCTTACTATCCAAAATAACAAAGCCAATGAGGTCAAAATCAAGGTTTCTGATCAGATACCCAAGCCTACGCATGAAGAATTGCAGGTAGAGCTGATTGAGCCAAAACAAGGCAATGTAGACGTAAATTTGACAGAAGATGCAATTATTCACTGGAATAAACAGCTAAAATCAGGAGAAGAAATTAAATTGCCCCTGAAATATGCTGTCATGTATCCAAAAGATGTCCGAACGGAGCTAGACTTTTTATAAAATTTATAAATCTCAGCTCCCCATTAACTTTTCGTAAACGAAAGGTGCGCTAAAATTTGTGGTATAAAATGGAGTTGCCAACAACTCGGAAACCCCATTTCTAAACCAAATACCTATTTATGATGAAGAAACTAGTACTATATTCCATTTTCATAATCATATCCTGTTTGATGGCTTGTTCGAGTGGCAAGCAAGACCTACAGCGAGGTGATTATGAAAGCTCCATCAAAAAATCCATTGATCGCTTAAGAAGTAGTCCTGGTAATAAAAAAGCGCAGGAAACCCTTCGGCAAGCGTACCCACTCACCGTTCGCTACCATACCGATCGAATCGATAACTTAAAGGCATCTAATACAGCTTTTAAATGGGAAAGTATTCTTTCTTCTTACAACAGGCTCAACCGCATCTATGAAGATTTGCAACGTTGCCCTTCCTGTTTACGCCTCATCAGTGATCCGCAAAACTTCATCAGTGAAGCGGAAGATGCACGCGTTAAAGCAGCAGAAGAGCGCTACCAAGCTGGCATTATGGCCTTAGCGCACCGCGAGCGGCAGGCGGCAAAAAAAGCCTATCGCCATTTCCAAAAAGTGGAAAAGTTACAGCGAAACTATAAAGACACCCCTCTAAAATTAAAAGAAGCCTTACATGAAGCTACCTTGAAGGTAGTTGTAGAACGCGTTCCAGATCCATTCAATCAAACGGCAGTAAGCAGTGATTACTTCAATGAAAAATTGTTCGAATACCTTCGATTGAATAAGCATCCTAACGACTTTGTTCGTTTTTATTCTGCCAGAGAAGCCATGGATGCAAATCTCCAAAAACCTGATCGTTATGTCATGATGACCTTCCAGAATTTTGTAATGGGACAACCCGAAATTAGGGAAAGTACCATTGATGCTGTGAAAGATAGCGTCATTATTGGGCAGGTAGATATTGATGGCGAAAAACGGGATGTATATGGAACGGTAACGGCTAAAATTACCATGTACGAAAAGACCTTGAAGGTAACAGGCTTATTAAATATGCAAGTGATGAACGCCTATACCAATCAACCTACCTTGCAAGAGCAATTTCCCAGTGAATACATTTGGACCAACCGTTGGGGCAATTTTAATGGAGATGAGCGGGCTTTAAGTGGAGAACAAAAAGAAATTTGCAATCAACGAGAGAAGACTTTGCCCGAAAGTAAAGACCTCTTTATTGATTTTTCTCAACCCATATTTAATGACGTAACAAGGCGTTTGTCCAGTTATTTCCGCAGGTTATAAGTTTCCTATCCTGTTTTTTTCCTGTGGATTTTCCTTCTCTGATTTCAGGGAAGGATTTTTTTTTAAAGGAGTTATCCCCCTAACCCCATGGTATCGTTAGGAAGAGATGCTTTTTCACCATTGTAGTTAAATAGCTTATTCTCCTTAATGGCTTTAGTTACTATTTCGGGCAAGAATAGTTCCCAGCCTTCTTCGCCATTTTTAATCATCGCCAATACATTATCAGAAATGATGTGTAGATTTTCTTGGGCACAGTCCTCAATATCTTCTATTTTATCATTATCTACTAAATATTGGAATAAATGCCTCAGGTGTGAAGGAAGTACTGCATTTTTACACGTGTGCAACTCGCCCGTGTATTCATTTAAGGAAGGGTAGACAAACATCTTCACATTTCTGCCAAAGAGTGTTCCAAAAGATTCTAAAATACCACCGCGCAAAAACTCGTAATATTTTTCATCAAAAATGCTTAATAAGTTATTGATACCCAGTATGATGCCTATTTTGCGTTTTCGCGTAAATTTCGATAAGAAAGAGATGAGTTTAAAATATTCTTGGTAATCCGAAATCATTACCGTCATGCCCATGGAACAAAGAATATCTACACGATCTAGGAAATCTTTTTCGTCAATATTAGAATTCTCATTTCCACCACGTTTGTACAAATTGTGCAAGGTAAGCTCTGTAACCACCAACAAACGATTATGATCTACCTCTTCATCTCGTTTAAATTGGCTTAAGCCAGATTCAAGCATATCAATATTCACGTGGGTAGGCGGACGAAAACGTCCACGAAGCATGAGGATATTCTTTTTGTATAAAATATCGGCAGGTTGTTGTACATTACCAGCCGGGTCGAACATGGTCGCATCGGTCATGCCATGTTTTACAAGCTTTAAGCTAAACAAGCGATTATCCACATGATTAAAGCTTGGGCCAGTCAACCTAAAAAAGTCGATTTCGATACGCACACGGTCTAGGCTATCCATCAATGATAGCAAGAACTCTTCTGGCTCTTCTGCAAGGAAAAAACAGCCGTAAATCAGATTTACACCAATAACTCCAAGTGCTTGTTGTTGTAAAACCGCTTCATTGTCGTGCATTTGCACATGAATTACACACTCGTTTGGCTCTCCTTCTGGCTCCAATTGAAACTTCACTCCCAGCCATCCTCTTCCCTGATTTGTTCTTTTGAAGTTAATGGCCTCAACGGTATTTGCAAATGCAAAGAATCGCGTACTCTTTGCACGATCTGGCAATCGCATAGGGAGCAAATCAAATTCTTTGTTCAACATCTTCATTAGTCGAGGTTCACACACATAACGACCACTAGCTTCTGCACCGTAAATGGCATCGCTAAACGCCATATCATAAGCCGACATTGTTTTGGCGATTGTTCCAGAGGCTCCACCTGCTTTAAAAAAGTTAGCAGCAGTTTCTTGACCAGCTCCGATTTCGGCAAAAGAGCCATAAATTTTGGGATCTAAATTTACCCGAAGGGCTTTTTCTTTTACTGTCAGCTTTCTGAAATCCATGAGTGTGTTTGGTATTGTTGTGTAGGATATGCTTACTTTTTATTCAGTTCCAAATCTGCTTTAAAGGTACAGTTTCTTCTGTATTAATAAAACAGTTTTTTGCTAATTCACTTACTTCAATTTATTGTTATAACGCACAATTATAAAAACCCATATGCATGCGATAGATAACTTTCTTTTGTAATGTATAATTACTGATTTCCTGCCATTTACCCACTCATTTTCTCGTTTATTCAATGAAATATTTGTATCTTAATTAGTGTTTATCCCATTACACATCTCACAACTATAATTAAAGGATATGGAACTTATTGGCATTCTTGTCATTATCGCCCTGTTAATTGTAGGAATCATAATAGTGGTGGATTTTTACGAAAAAAAAAGAACCACTGCGCTCATAGCAGTAGCCCAAAAGCTCTCCATGACTTTCGAAACGAAGGATGAAGACAAAGCATTGCGAAATCACCTTAAAGGTTTTCGCCTCACCTCATTAGGAAGTGGTCGAAAAGCTTATAATATTTTCACTGGAAATGCGGATGATCTGCAAGTCAAACTATTTGATTATCGTTACACTGTTGGTAGTGGTAAAAGCTCCAGTACCTATAACCAAACCATCGCCTACTTTCAGTCGGATCAATTGCTATTACCCAAATTTAAAATGCGCCCCGAAAATGTATTTCATCGCATTGGTAATACGTTTGGCATGCAGGATATTAACTTTAAAGAATATCCCTTATTCTCCAAACAATACTTACTTCAAGGAGAGCATGAAGAAGCTATTCGCGAATTGTTTACTCGTCAAAAGCTTGAGCTATTTACTGAACACAAAGGCCTTTGTGTAGAAGGAGATATGCATCAATTATTGATCTATCGCAACGGAAAACGGGTTTCACCAGAGGAAATTCCTAGCTTCCTCCAAGAAAACTTAATGATTGCAAATACTTTTCTTCATTCCTAAAGAAGGATTCATTAACTTCAACCGTTAATAAGCAATCATTCCCCAACTTTTTCAACTTAACGGACGTTTTATATAAAGGGCTTTACTAAAAGCCCACCAATCAATCATTTAAGAACAAAACTAGTTGTACTTTATCAACACAATTTAATCTATTTTTTTCCTTGGCGATTTGTTTATTTGTAAGATTAATCAAATTAGCCTAAAATATTGAATAATAAATTAGCGTTTAACTACTTATCTTCATCAACCGAATACGAATTCTTTTTAACAATAATACCAAGATAGCCTATTGACTTGCCACCAAGTCAGTCACAAAATTCATTACTAACTTTATGCGTATGAAGAAGTCATTCATTTATTTGATTGTTATGCTTTGTGCATGCTCCTCAAGTTTTGCACAAAAAAATCATCCTGGAGTAGACTACAATGATGTGATTGTAGGAGAACACCGCGTATTACTTACTTTAGTTACCGATTACCTCGTACAAACTGTTCATAGTGATGACTTTAAAGGAATTGAACAGAAACGTCTTCAAGTCATCTCACAAGTAGAATCTGCGATAGAAAAAATTAAAGCATTAGGCAGTTTTGAGGGAGATACCAAAATGCGAGATGAAGCATTAGCAGTGCTTGGCATGTACAAAGAAGCTTACACCCAAGACTTCAACACCATTAATAGCTTAAAGGCCAAAAGTCAAGAATCTTATCAGGCTATGGCTCAATACTTAATGGCCGAAGAAATGGCTGAAGTTAAGCTGAACAATACCCTTAAACGCTTTAATAAAGCACAACAAGAGTTTGCTAAACGACATAACTTGATTATTGACATGGGAGAAGAAGTCCATCCAATGGATATTATCTTTCAAGTCTACAAATACAATCGAGAAGTATTTTTGCAATATTTCAAAGTGTTTATTCAAAATGAAGCCTGCTTGAATGCCTTATCAAAACACGATGGTGATTTATTGGAACAAGAAAGACTAAAGCTGTTAAAGTATGCCCATGAAGCGGAGGCGCGTTTAATGACGATGAAGGCATATAAAAAAGAGGTAGATTACAAGCAAAGTGCAATTAACTATGTTGTTTTTCATCAGGCATCTGCCCAAAAATGGATGGCAGAGTTAGCTCAGCTATTCAAAAAGCCAACGTTAACTCAAGCAGATATTCACAAGGCAAATGATTTGATTGACACCTATAATATTGGCTTAGGAAAGGCGGAAGACGATTTTAATCATGCTAATATTTCCTTGCTTCAAACTTATATTCCTCAGGAGTTGGATTAATGCATTATTAAGATACACCAAAAATGCCTCATTTAGCTGAAATGAGGCATTTTTGATTCGCTTGTAATTTTTACCGCATTAGTTAGTTGATCCGTTCCCAAACTTCCGAAAGTTTGGTTTCTTCAATTTCAGTACTTTTACCTGTTTTAGGATCAATTTTGACAGATTTGATCACACCTGAGATTTTCCAATAATTCCCATCCAGTGAAAAATCAAACGTAGTTGCAGAACCGATAATATCGGGGCGATGAGGATGAAAAAACTCGGAGGTTTCGATGTATTTATTTCCTTTTATTTTGTAAGTTCCGCCTCCTGCGCCAATCACATCATCGCCATTTTCGCCATAAGAAACCCACGTAAAGTGCGCTTTGGTGAGCATCTTACGATATTGCATAAAAGGGGGCACTTTGGTAAATTCTTGATCTTTACCATACTTAAATGAAATCAGTTTCCAAGTGCCTTCTAAATTGGGTTTAAAATCTTTTTCACTCGTTTCACCTCCCTTAATTCCAAATGCACAGATGCCAATTAACAAAAGCGTTGAAATAAAATAGCTATAGTTGGTTTTCATAATTTCTAGATGTTTAGGGTAAAATAATCTGATTGTTAAGTTGGTTTTCGCATTAAATAAAGCTAATCTATTCGCTCCCAAACCTCTTCGAGTCGTTCGCTATTTACCACTTCATATTCACCCGTTTCCCCATCTATTTCACGATGCTGAATAATACCCGTGTGTGTCCACTTTTTACCTTCGAGTTTACATTTGAATGGGATGGAAACCCCTAACAATCCAGAACCTTTTGGATAAAAATATTCGATGACCTCCACATATTTGTTATCTTCTTCTAAGGTATAAGACCCTCCTCCTAAACTCATCATCTCTCCAGCTTCATTATATTCTACCCAGCTAAAGTGCGTACCTGTAAGGAACTTTTTCTTCACAATACCCATACCCTTCTTAGATTTTTCGGCAGGTTCATCGCCATGTTTTTCTGAAACCATCACCCAAGTACCCTTCAATTTAATACCATTAGGTGCTTCACCAGTCTTATTCGTAAAACCAAGAATAAGACAAAGTATAAATGGTAGGAATAATATCTTTTTCATTTGCATATTAGTTTGTTAGTGTTAAAAACTTTAATCCTTTATCAGATTGTTGTGCTTTTTAAATTATGGGGTTGAAGGCTAGTTAGCTGCTTGTTATAGATGCTTAACATTGAAGCTGAGGGTGCTCCAACTAAGCATTACAGCCCTATTTTATAATAGGATCTCATGTAAGGTAACTTTCTTTAAGTTACTAAAATCTAAAGCAAGTACAAAAGACCTGAGGGTAAAAATTCGAAGAATTAGTCAAAAAAATCACTATACAAACATTTATTCAATTATCTATTTAATACCGCTACGCCATTACATTCTGGCTCCTAACACATCAGCAGAAATAGAAAGAACTTTACTTCATCTTAGAGGCTTACGCTACTATCTGAGCGCATTCAAGTTTTATTTTTTCAAATTGGGTTTGCCTTGTTTTCCCAGCAACTTTCGAATGAAAACCCAGATAGCAGGAAGCTTAGGCGGAGCTTGAACCTTTGCAATCAATACGTCTTTTTCTACTGGAGTTAAGCTGTCTTGAGCAGCAATGAACTCCCGCGAAAAATCTAAGACCTGATTGGTAAACTCAGGTCTTAATCGACAGCAACTCCCAATAATTCCTGTCAACATTTTGTCTTTTTGATAATACTCATCCGAAACGCGGTTGATAGCCGAAAGGGGGATGATACCTTGCAGGTTCATTTTTACAGGAGCCATAGCCAATATAATGGCATTCAGCTCTTGTTGGGGCATGAGCATGGGTGGGAAAGTATCAAAATAAGAAAGTTGGTTGTCTCTCAATGCATAATTTCTTAGGGTAGGATGGAAACCGATCACATTAGTTTGCTTATTATTCCAATACGCTAAGGTATCTTTTAATAATAAACCCAATATGTGCAGAAAAGTAGCCTCATCCGCCTCTTCCATGATTCCTCGTACCAGTTCTTCTTGTTTAAAAGGAGCTTGAACGACAATAAGCTGTTGTTTACTTCCAACCTTTCTGACGTGTATTTCTGTATGCGGAATTTTTACGCCAATGGCCGTCATGGCAGCCACATACTCCTCGTGATTTTGGATAATCGCTTGAATGAGTTTTTTATTGCCTATAGGCTTGTAGGTTTTCACTACCCATTCGTCACCCGTAGAGGTGGTTAATCGAAATGGTTTGGAAAAAAAACCCAATTTGGAAATAACAGATTGCTTTTTTGTAGCACTTGATAACGCATGTTCCAACTCATTTAAAATGTCCATATCAATCTGAAGCTAGGCTGATGAGGCTTACGAAGCAACCCCCTTTATTAAAATTGAGTGCAAATATTGTGAATTAGTCTTAAGAATGTTATCAGAATCTTAAAGAATCAACCTTTTTGTGGATTAGCGCGTTAATAGTTTATGAATATCACCAATTAGCGATAGAGAAATCGAATGATCTCATTATTTTGCAACTCTACGCTTAACCTCTTAAGAGCATTTACCATGAGATACCTTATTGCATTAGTCTTCTTGTTGCTTATTTCGGTTAGCAGCTACGCCCAAAAAATACCTCACCTATTAGATAATCCTGAGAAACTTGAGTTGATTAAAAAATCAATTCTCCAAATGTATAATTGGGAATTAACTCAGGCAGAAGCGAGTCTTCAAAAATTCAGCTCTGGTTATGAAAAACACCCAGCAGTTCCTTTTACCAAAGCCATGATTATGTACTGGCGTAATGCGCCATTAGACTTATTTGGCAACGTTTTCCCAAAGCATGAGAAATTACTCATTGAGGCTTCAGACTTGGCTGAACAAATGCTTGATGAAAATGAAGAAGATATAGAAGCCATCTTCTTCAAAATGTCTGCCCGAAGTTTACTCATGAAATATTATGCCGATAAAGGACAAACCATGAAGGCCGTAGGCGAGGCAAAGGGTGTATATAAACTCATGAAAAAAGGCTTCGACTTAAAGGAAAAGCTCAATGAATTTTACTTCACTACAGGAATTTATAATTATTACCGAGAATATTACCCAGAGCGCTACCCTGTTTACAAACCATTTGCATGGGTATTTCAGTCAGGAAATAAAACCTTAGGGTTAGAACAGTTAGAATATACCGCCCGAAATGCGACCTTTACAAGCCCTGAAGCTTATACTTACCTCTCCTTTATTTACCTAAAGTATGAAAAGAAAGAGGATAAAGCCCTCATTTTTGCTAGAGAGTTAGCCCAACGTTTTCCTAAAAATAAATTATTTCATGTAAAATACATTGAAACCTTAGTGCTTTCGAACCGCTACAATCAAGTAGAAAACTTAGCACATAAATTGACGCTTTCTCATCGTGATAAATTCTATCCTACTGCGGGAAATCTATTCAAAGCCATGGCTTACCACAATTATCGAAACAATCCTGAAAAAGCGTTTGAATATTATACCAAAGCAGAAAAAAATGTAGAAAACCTTGGGTATCGTTTTTTATTATTTAAGACTTACCTCTACTATGGATTATCTAAGTATTGGGCCGATAAAGGTGATAGTGAAAAAGCAAAAGATTACTATAAGAAAGCAAAAGAATTTGATGAAAACGATTACCTCAAAACGGTAGATAAACCCGATTTTAAGTAATTGCATTTCTCAAGCACACTTTTATCAATTACAAAAACACCGTAAATGTGTACCCAAGCGTTCACATTTACGGTGTTTTTTTATCTATTCCGAAAACCATCTTGTAGCTAAATGTAAGCAAAAACCTCTTTTTATAGTTATAGACATTCTTCTATAATTGCTAAAACGCGCGTTCGTACCTATCTTTGCAGCAATTTTAACAGAAGCAGTATGCATTTGCTTCATAAGTAACTAATCTATTGCGTAAAGGAAGGCTTTTCAGACGATTCAGTGCATTTACCATAGGCTCAATTTACCTCCTTATTTTGGTGGGTGGAATTGTGAGAAGTACTGGTTCTGGAATGGGCTGTCCTGATTGGCCCAAATGCTTTGGAAGTTACGTTCCCCCAACTCATGTAAGTCAACTTCCAGAAAATTATCAAGAGATTTATTCGCAAAAACGTGCAAAGAAAAATGAATCACTTGCGAATTACCTTTCTAAAATGGGCTTTGGTGAACTAGCCTTCAAAATCAAAAATGATAAAAGTATTTTAGAAGAAGCAGCGTTCAATGTCACTAAAACATGGATTGAATACATTAACCGACTAATTGGTGTGCTCATTGGGCTTTTTGTATTTGGTACGTTACTGTTCTCCTTTTCTTATTGGAAAATGGATCGAACCATTGTTGGACTTGCATTTTTGTCTTTTGTATTGGTTGGGTTTCAAGGTTGGATTGGTTCTCTGGTAGTGTCTACAAACTTATTACCAGGCATGGTCAGCATACACATGCTCATTGCCCTTGCTATTGTCGCTTTACTCATTTACATAGTCGCTCGATCTTATAAAGGGATTCTTCAAACATCAACGGTAAGTAATTTAAAGCGAATTAATACCGTATTGATAGTCGGCATCGTTTTATTCATTATTCAAATTGTATTAGGCACCAAAGTACGCGAAAACGTTGATTTGGTAGCTGCAAGCTTTGACTATTTACAACGCGAAAAGTGGATTGAAAGCCTAGATTGGAGCTTTTACATTCATCGAAGCTATTCTTTAGTAATTCTTGGATTACACGGATACTTATGGCATTTATTGAATAAAAACATAATATCAGATAAACGGTTAAGTAATTGGAACAAAGTCTTATTGGCTTGCATTGTATTTGAGATTCTTACAGGAACCATGATGGCTTATTTTGCTATTCCAGCATTTTTGCAACCTGTACATCTCTTATTTGCCAACTTAATCTTTGGAATTCAGTTTTTGATATTGATCCTATTGAACTTTGAGCGCTTTTTTGGCAAAATCAATTCATTTGATAAAGAAAAACCGCTAGCAGTACAAAGTTAGAGCGTATAATTCCAACAGGAAAAACGAATGAAGAAACCCATGCATTCAACAACTATAACAACACGTCCGATGGCATTTAAGGCCAAACAGTTTAAGGAAGTAATGAAATTACGCCTATCTGGTTTAGTCGTATTTTCAGGAGGGTTTGGATTCTTACTCGCTGTAGAAGATGTTTTCTATTGGGGGCCATTTATTGCTTTATTGATTGGTAGTTTGCTCATTACTGGAGCAGCCAACACCATCAACCAAATTATTGAGCGCGATTTAGATAAGCTCATGAAACGTACTGCTGGCCGTCCAATGCCCACAGGAGGACTTTCAGTTACAGAGGCCATTATTTTTGCGGTTGTACTTACCGCTTTAGGTACTGCGATTTTAGCGATTTTCGTCAATTTATTAGCAGCAAGCTTATCTTTATTCTCTTTAATCTTGTATGCTTTTGTGTATACACCATTAAAGCAAATTACGCCATTATCTGTATTAGTTGGGGCTTTTCCAGGGGCTTTTCCACCACTCATCGGCTGGGTAGGCATGACGGGCGAAATATCTACTGAAGCCATTATCATTTACGGCATTCAATTTTTTTGGCAATTTCCACATTTTTGGGCCATTGCTTGGGTAGCCAATGATGACTACAACAAAGCAGGCTTTAAAATGCTTCCTTACGGAAAAAGCTTGCAAACGGCTACACAAATTATGATTTATACGCTGTTTTTAGTGCCGTTAAGTATATTACCTTTTCAAGTACAAATGATAGGTGTGACTTCGGCAATTATTGCAGGTGTTGCAAGTGTACTGTTTTTAGCACTTTCTTTTGTGCTCATTAAAAAACAGACCAATAAAGCAGCTAAACAGATCATGTTTGCTTCTTTTTTCTATTTGCCAATCATTCAGATTGCCTATCTTTTAGATAAAATTTAGAACCGAAAAGCGAAACAACTGTCATTCACACACAGTTGCTTAACATATTTATGTTTTTAAAAAATTATAATTCAATGGCTGTGAGTACGAATTCAGACTTGGTGAACGAAATGAAAAAGCCCACACGCATGCATCCTAAAAAGTTTGTGTTGTGGCTATTCATGGTGAGTATTGTGATGATCTTTGCCTCTTTAACTAGTGCCTACATTGTCCGTCAGGCAGAAGGAAATTGGGAATTGTTTGAATTGCCTAGCATTTTTTATTACAGTTCGGCAATCATCTTCTTGAGTAGTGTTGCCATGCATTGGGCGCTTGCTTGTGCAAGAAACAACAATATTCCGACACTCCGATTAGCAATTAGCATTACTACGGTGCTGGGGCTTACGTTCTTGATTATGCAATACCTGGGATGGCAAGAGCTTCAAAGTATGGGAATCTTTTTTGAGGGCAACGTTTCAGGAGCATTTCTTTATGTGCTCACAGGCGTGCATGCCGCTCACTTAGTGACAGGCGTTATTTTTCTAGTCATTATGTTAGTCGCAGCTTTTCAGTATAAAGTACACTCTAAGCAAATGCTAAAGCTAGAAATGTGTGCCACGTACTGGCATTTTTTAGATGGATTATGGATTTATCTTTTCTTCTTCTTACTTTTCAACATGTAAGGAAGAGGATGTGCAGGTAAAAACAGCAAAAATCAGGCATTTATTCCACTGAAAAATAGAGGATTAACGCTTGATCTCACATAGTAGTTCAAATAATTAGTTGAAATCTACTTTTTTAGTCAAAATCATTTAATTTTGACTCGATATTGAATCAACCGATAAGTTTAAACATAAATTTATGGAAACTGCGACCGTAGTATCTGAAGAAAAACAGAGTAACGATTGGCAAGGAGGGAAGCCCCCCATGAAAGCGAGCTATGGCAAGCTGATGATGTGGTTTTTCCTATTATCCGATGCTTTTACCTTTTCGGCCTTCCTCATCACCTATGGAGTGAGCCGATTTACCCACCTCTCATTTGATTACTTCCTTGGTGAAGGCAACCATGAGTTTGCCGCTGAAAAGGTAAATAAAATGAATGAGTTTTTGGAAAAGTCAAACCTAAGCGTTGATAATGTAAATGCATTGATTGATGTGGACAAACGTTGGCCTATTCCAGAAGAGGTATTTGATGCACTTCCATTCCTTCACGGAGTAGAAGCACCATTGATCTTTGTAGGTATCATGACCTTCATTCTCATCTTGAGTAGTGTAACCATGGTATTGGCTGTAGAAGCTGGTGAGCGCATGGATAAGAAAGATGTAGAAAAATGGATGCTTTGGACAATTGTCGGTGGATTTGCCTTCTTAGGATGTCAAGCTTGGGAGTGGTCGCACTTCATTCACGGTACTGATCATGGTGCCATTTTGAGTGACGGAAGTTTCTTCTTTGGCGCAAACTTATTTAACAATGAATATGGCCCCGCACTATTTGCCGATCTCTTTTTCTTTATCACAGGTTTCCATGGCTTCCACGTATTTAGTGGGGTAATCATCAACATCATCATCTACTACAATGTGGTGATGGGTACCTATGAAAAACGAGGACATTACGAAATGGTTGAAAAAGTCGGTTTATACTGGCACTTTGTAGACCTTGTTTGGGTATTCGTATTTACCTTATTCTACTTGATATAATCTAAGCACGTAACCGCTTTTGAACAAACTAGGATTCAAAAGCGGTTGCTATTTGAAATAATTCTTACTTCTTAAACAGACATCAAATGGCTCACGATATTAATCTTACCCCTGAAGAAAGGCACAAGGCTAAAATGAGAACAATTCTTATTGTAACAATAATTCTTTCGGTTGTTACAATTGTTGAGTTTATTTTTGCGTTCACCATGGAGCGAGGCGCAGTATTAACGATCCTATTTTTTGTGCTTACGATAGCCAAAGCATATTACATTGTTAAAGAATTTATGCACTTAGGTCACGAAGTTCCGTCGTTAAAAAGTGCCATTATTTTCCCATTCATTTTTATTCTTTGGTTGATTGGCGCACTACTTTGGGAAGGAAGTGAAGTTTTTCACATGAGAGATACATTCGATCTCTTCTAATGACATTTGATCAATCGTCCTGTACATATTGTGTGAACGAATCGTAGGATATGAAGAATTCAAAGAAAGCCGGCATACTAATAGCGATATTGGTGGTGCCGGTTTTAGTTTTTGGCTTTATCAAAACATTCTTTGTGAATGAATTTATTCACCTCGAAAAGATAAATCCCTCCATTGAAGGCTGTGAAGCAAACTTGGTCGACAATTTCCATCAGGTTCCTAGTTTTTCAGGAATAGACCAGCAAGGAAATGCCTTCCAAAGCGATCAGTTGAAAGGGAAGATTAGTGTGGTAAACTTTATCACCACGCGTGAAAAGAACAAACAGCTCAGCTTTTCTATGGCTAGAGCACTGGAGCGCTTTAATAGTGAAGATGACGTGATTTTACTATCGCACACACTCGATCCGCAGCATGATTCTAGTCAAGTGCTTGCGAACTTTGCTAAAGATTACCGAGCACAAGCAGGCAAATGGTACTTTATTCAAGGAGCAGCGGAAACGATTGAATCACTCACTACCTGTGGTTATGGGGTAAAAATAACCCAAGAAAACAGCCAACGCAGTGCTACAACATTTGTAGTAGTTGACAAAAAAGGACATATCCGAGGCTATTATGAAGGGATGGATCGCAAAGATATTAACCGAATGATGGATGAAATCGCAATTCTTTTGCTAGAGTACAAGAAACAAAATGGCTAAACAAGGATTATAATTTTAGCGGTTTTACTTAAAAAGAAATAACCATGAACAGCGCAGTAATTGATAAAAATGATAAACGATATTTACCTATTATTTGGGTATTGTCCGTAGCCATTCCAGTGGTGGTGGCACTTTTACTATTTAAACCACCAACAGGCAGTTTAGGTGATTTAGATGTCTCTTTCCTTCCAAGTTTTAATGCCATCTTGAATACAGCCGCAGCTGTGGCATTAATAGCAGGTCTTATTGCCATTAAAAACAAAAGACCAGAGCTGCATCGCGCATTTATGATGGGGGCATTTACCTTGTCTTCTATATTTCTAATTTCCTATGTGATTTACCATACACAAGCTCCTGCCACTAAATTTGGCGGAGAGGGTACGATTAGAATCATTTATTTTGCCATTTTAATCACCCATATTGTGCTTGCAGCAGTCATTGTTCCTTTAGTATTGCTATCCATTTACTTCGCAATATCGGGGCAATTACCTCGACACAAAAAAATAGTAAAATGGACCTATCCAATCTGGCTTTATGTTGCCATCACCGGGCCAGTAATTTATTTAATGATTAGTCCTTATTACACCCATTAACCCCAAAAAGATGAAAGGATTAGGAAAGGTTTTAATAATTATAGTCATCATTGGCTTCGGAATATTCCTTACGAACGATGTGGAAGCACAGTGCTCTATGTGTAGAGCATCCGTAGCCAATAGCATCAGTGATGGAGGGCGCACATTTGGTGCTGGACTCAATAAAGGCATTTTATACCTCATGCTCATGCCTTATATTGTTATTTCGATTATTGGATATGCTTGGTATAAAAGCAGTAAAAAATATACTGCACAACGCCAGAAGTTAGCAAATGCGTTGCGTTTAAAATTTAATTAAGACACGTTTTTCAAGTATTGGTTTTTATAACCGAACTTGATTGAATCAATATACTTTTTAACCCAAACTATGGAAAATCTACAAAATGATTTGCTTCTGAGAGCAGCAAAAGGAGAAACGACAGAACGTACACCTGTTTGGTTAATGCGTCAAGCGGGTCGCATTCTTCCTGAATATCGAGCGGTACGCAGTAAATTAAGTGGATTTATTGAGCTTGCCCAAACTCCTGAACTTGCTGCTGAGGTAACCATTCAACCTGTAGATATTCTTAAGGTAGATGCTGCCATCATTTTTTCAGATATCCTAGTGATTCCCGAAGCAATGGGACTGCCTTATGAAATGGTAGAAAAAAAAGGGCCCTATTTTCCCAATACCATTCAATCGGAAAGTGATTTCAATAAATTAAAGACGGCTGATGCCTACAGTGACCTCGGTTATGTTTTAGAAGCCATCAAACTGGTTAAAAAAGAATTGGCCGGACGTGTGCCCTTAATTGGATTTGCGGGTGCGCCTTTTACCATCTTTTGTTATATGGTAGAGGGTGGTGGTTCAAAAACATTTTCAAAATCGCGGAAAATGCTTTACCAAAACCCCAATTTGGCGAAGGCTTTACTTCAAAAAATTACCGATAGCACCATTGCCTATTTACAAGCTCAAATTGCTGTAGGTGCTAATCTCGTGCAAGTATTCGACTCGTGGGCAGGTATTTTGCCCCCAGCCCAATACATGGAGTTTTCACTACCCTACATTACTCAAATCTGTGATGCCATCTCAGCAGTGCCACTCACGGTATTTGCCAAAGGAGCCTACTTTGCAAGAGAGGCTATGGGCAAACTTGATTGCCAAACCATTGGCGTAGACTGGAACATGGATGTGAAACAAACACGAGCATTAGTTGGTGAACATAAAACCTTACAAGGTAATTTGGATCCTTGCGCATTGTATGGAAATGCCCAAGAAGTCGCTCAATCTACGAAAGCAATGCTCGATCAATTTGGATTTCATAGGCACATCGCCAACTTGGGGCATGGTGTATATCCTGATACAAATCCCGAAATGGTTAAAGTCTTTGTGGAAACAGTAAAAGAATACTCTTTTGAACAGAAAAGAACATTGGTTTCATAATCAAATCCGACTTTCCTAAAAACTTCATGACCACTTTTTTACATAAAGTGGTTTTTTTGTAGTGAAAACTTTTTATTTTGTGTCCGATAAACGTAAATAAACCTTTATCCTCTTTATTTACGCAACCTTCAGTCACTTATCAAACCAAGCAGCATATGCAACTCATAAAAGTAGCAGGAGCCGTACTCAATCAAATCCCAATGGCTTGGGAGCACAACAAGCAAAATATTCTAAATGCGATTGCCGAAGCGAAAAGCAGGAGTGTAAGCATTTTATGTCTTCCTGAATTATGCATCAGCGCCTACGGCTGTGAAGATGCCTTCTATGCCCCTGGAGTTCATAAAACTGCAGCTGAAATCTTATATGAGATTAAACCGCATACCGAAGGGTTAATTGTTTCGGTAGGTTTACCAGTAATGTTTCAAAATCGTATTTTTAACACTGCTGTATTATTAATTAATGGGGAGATTAAAGGTTTTGTAGCTAAGCGTTTCTTGGCAGGAAATGGCATCCATTATGAACCCAGGTGGTTTACGCCTTGGCTCGAAGATGTAGTTGCTAAGGTACACTTACCCAATGACCCTAAAACGGCCTACCCAATTGGAGATTTATTTTTCAATATTAGTGGGATAAAAGTCGGTTTTGAAATTTGTGAAGATGCTTGGGTAGCGAATCGTCCTGGCCGAAAGCTCTATCGAAATGGCGTAGATGTTATCCTAAATCCCAGCGCGAGCCATTTTGCTTTTGACAAGTTAGAAGTACGTAAGCGCTTTGTCCTTGAAGGTTCTCGTGCTTTTGGTACCTGTTACATTTATGCCAATTTGTTGGGCAATGAATCTGGTCGTGCCATTTTTGATGGGGGAACGCTCATCGCTTCTTCAGGAAATTTAGTTGCAGTAGGTAAGCGACTGAGCTTTGATGACTATCTGGTGACCTCAGCAGTAGTTGATATTGCAGAGGCACGGATGGCTCAATCGCAAGCAAGTACGGTATTTAATGTTCCTGAATTAAAAGAGAATTGCATTGAGCTTAGCTACGATTTCCCAAAGATTGCCCCTGAACCTGCCCAAATAGAAGATAAAGCTTGGGAGAAAAGCGATTTTCTACAAGAAGAAGAATTTACCCGCGCATTAGCACTAGGCTTATTCGATTACATGCGCAAAAGTTATTCCCGAGGCTTCGTGATTTCCTTAAGTGGAGGGGCAGATTCCTCCGCTTGCGCGTGTTGCTGCTACTTGATGATTAAACTAGGGGTAGAAAGCATTGGCATGGAAGCATTTAAACAAAAGCTGGCTTATTTTTCTGCCATTCAAGATTGTACGAGCATTGATGAAATTGCCCAACAAGTAATCACTACCGCTTATCAACCAACAGAAAACAGTGGTGATGTAACGCGTCATGCCGCCCAAACACTTGCTGCTGCACTTCATGCCGAATATCATGAATTTAACGTAAATGACGTTTTTAAAGGCTATGTGAATATCATTTCCAAAAGTTTGGGCCGACCACTTACTTGGGAACAAGATGACATTGCGCTTCAGAATATTCAAGCGCGTGTGCGTGCCCCAAGTGTTTGGATGATGGCAAATATCAAAGGTGCTTTGCTGGTATCTACAAGTAATCGCTCTGAAGCTGCGGTTGGCTATGCCACCATGGATGGCGATACAAGTGGGGGCATTAGCCCAATTGCGGGAATTGACAAAGCCTTTTTACGGCAATGGCTCCATTGGCTAGAAACGCAAGGGGTAGATAACAACTTCAAAATTCCTGCGCTAAATGCAGTAAATGTTCAGCAACCCACAGCTGAGTTACGCCCCCAAGAATCGAAACAAACCGATGAGGACGACCTCATGCCCTACGATTTACTGGATGCCATTGAAGAAGCCGCCATTCGAGATAAGAAAATGCCCATTGAGTGTTTTATCCTTTTACAAATGAAATTCCCTCAATACACTGTGGCACAATTAAAAAATTGGGTCGCCAAATTTTTCCGATTATGGTGCAGAAATCAATGGAAGCGGGAACGATATGCCCCTTCTTTCCATTTAGATGATAAGAACCTTGATCCCAAAACGTGGTGTAGGTTCCCCATTCTCTCAGGCGGATTTGCCAAAGAGTTGGCTGAGTTAGAAACTTATGATCCCACTAATCCATCTTAATTTGGGATTGCTTTGGGGAATCGTTAGTTTTATATGAACTTGTCTAATGCTATATTTTTTATCTGTAAAAGCACATTAAGCTGACGTTATTAAGCTTTTTTAGGACAGGCTGCTCAATTTTTAGTAAACTTTTCCCATTCTCGATTGTCATATATCAAAGAGATACTTATCCTCAATCACTATAGAAATGCGTAATCTGATTATTACTTGTTTACTGCTCTGTTTAGTAGGGAGTACATATGCCCAAAAAAAACGAAAGAAGGAAAAAACAACACAAGCCCCAACTTATCGAAATGAGTGGTTGTATGGCTTGAATTTTAATACAAATGGAGGTTTGTTGGGCGGCTTTATGTTTAAATATGGCCGTACCTTGAAAGATCGTCACTTTCATGGCTTTTCCATCGAAATGGTAAATGTAAAGCATCCAAAAGAACGGCGATTTCCCATTCCTGCCACTGGAGCAAGCTTTATTCCAGGAAAATCTAATTTTCTATACATTGTGCGCCCGCTATACAATCGAGAATATACGTTATTTAAAAAGGCCCGTGAACAAGGCGTGCAAGTAAATGCCATGTTAGCCGCAGGACCTTCTTTCGGAATAGTAGCACCGTATTTAGTAGAAATTAATCAGCGCCAAATTGTGCAGTACGACCCTGAAATTCACAATCCAAATGATGTAACAGGGCTTGGTAGCTTTGCTGAGGGAATAGGTCAATCCAATATACAAATTGGAGGAGCTTTAAAAGGTTCTCTATTTTTTGAATTGGGCACAGGGAATCGAAATGTGACGGGTTTTGAGGTAGGCTTTACCTTAGATGCTTATCAGAATGAAGTAGAGATTTTACCCTTATCCAAAAACCGAAATGTCTATACAGCAGGTTTCGTTACCTTCTTTTATGGAATCCGTAAATAAGTAATAAATCAGTTAAAATAATGAACCTCTATGATAAATAGAGGTTTTTTTATTTAAAAATAAATAAATTAAAATATTGATAATCAGTTACTTATAATTAAAACATCAATAATAATCAAAAAAAATACACTTTTTTTAATTCTTTCAGGCAACTTCCTTTTCTGCTCCTGCATCTTATAGATGAAACCACAGAAAAACAATCAAACAAAGTGTCAAATGAAACTGTTAGTTTTTTTAAGAAGCTAATTGAAGTAAATCAACAAACCCAACTAATTGTTCGGATTTAAGAGAAAATATAGTGAAGAAGAGCTGATTGCCCAATGTAAAAAAGGCAAGCGTGATGCACAGCAAGAATTGTATTCGAAGTATTCGGATAAGATGCTCGCCTTGTGCATCCGATATGTGGGCAATCAGTTTGAAGCGGAGGATGTGTTGGTAGTGGCTTTCATGAAAATTTTCGAAAAAATTGATCAATACAGTGGGCAAGGAAATTTTGAAGGATGGATCAGACGAATTATGGTAAATGAATCACTGATGTATCTGCGAAAACAAAAACACACAAAATACCACGAAGACTTAGAAACTGCTGAACGCGAAACTGCAACCGAATTGTCGGATTCTCATTTAGAAGCCGAGGATTTAATGAAACTAATTCAAGCCTTACCCGATGGCTATCGCATTGTGTTTAACTTGTATGCCATTGAAGGGTTTAGCCACAAAGAAATTGCTGCACAATTAGAAATTTCGGAAGGCACTTCAAAGTCTCAATTGAGTAAAGCGCGCAATATGCTCAAGCGGATGATTGAAAAACAACAAAAAATGACTGACAAAACGTTACTATTACTTTAAATAGCTGCTGGATATGAGTGGAAAAGAAATCGATAAAGTGTTTGCTGATAAGCTGAAAGACCATCGGGTGAAACCTTCATCCAAGGTTTGGAAGCACATCGACAAACAGTTGGGAAAAGATGATAAGAAGCCATTTGCTTGGTGGAAGTGGGCTCCTCTACTCATGTTACTAATGGCAGGAGTCTACTACTTCTGGCCCCAATTCGAAAAACCACCATATACTGACTTAGCACAAGAAGCAACCCCAAGTAGAAATTTTGAACAGGTAGTAGAAAGTATTGAAAAGGAAAACATTGTAACCACAGCAAAAGCAGATATTGACCAAGCAGTTATTAAACCTCAAAAGACGAAGAAAAAAACAAAAAAAACCACTAATCGAAACTTTAAAAACGCAAAAGCGAAAAATCACAACAAGCCAACTAAACAAGCAAAGTCTGTTGTTGTTGTGCCTCATCCAGACCTCGCTCCTTCGCCTGATGTGCAGGATACGCTGCCCACTCGAAATGAAGCAGTTGTAGTTAAGGAGCTCGATGATATACACCTAACAGATGAAGAAATCACAAATCCTGTTTTGAAATCAGACCCAAAGTCTGTTCAGCTACCAAGCACAGCAAAACAGAAAGTGGAAAAAAAGAAAAAGAAACGGTTTAAAGTGGAAATTACCATACCTTCAAGAAATAAGCGATTGCGCAAGCTTGGCAGCCAACAAACCCAAGGTGTTGCAATTAATTTCAAGAAAGTACTCCACAATGTGTTCGATAACTAATGAAGTAACCCTTTAAGGTACTATTTATCCCAAATCATGTTAGGACATTTATTGGGGCTTTAAAAAAGCTCCCTGGGATTATATTGTCAAATTAACTAACTCATAATCACGGAACTATGAAATCATTATTGAGAATTTTAGCGTTAACCCTCGTATTAATTGGAGTAAACTTTATGGCTCAGGCGACTGACAGCTATAATTATGAAGCAAAAGGCGATTCGATTATCGTAAACTTTGGAAATGGTGGCAGAATGGTCATCTATTTGAAAGATAAAGACGATTTGGAAGAATTAAAAGCCATTGATCTCAATAAGGTCGTGCAGGAAATGACGGTGTATATCGACTCTGCAAAAAAATCTGAATCAGGAATCATCGTCATTAACAATGATATGGGTGAATTTAAAATCATTGTGGAAGAAGAAGACGAGGATGATGACGATGTGCATATCACGATTGGAGGCCGAAAGGGAATCGTAATTACCAAAAACGGGGAAAAAGTTCTCTTAAAACGAGATAATCCTAAAACAAGAACCTATACTGATTTATATCTGGGTTTAAATAGTTACTTAGAAGATGGGCAAATTCCCGATGGTACATTATACGATTTGCGTCCATTGGGTGCCCGATATGCAGAGCTTGCTTTTAGAAGAGAAACACGAATTGGCGGTGAAAACAGCCCCATCCACATCAATTACGCACTTGCTTTCTCTTGGTATAACTTCATGTTTGATGGCAACAATCAAATCAATAAAGTGGGAAATCAGGTAGAGTTTGTGGAAAATACCGTGAATAACCTTGATAAGACAAAGCTGAGTGCTTCATACATTAGCTTGCCTGTGATGCTGAAATTCAAACAAGATAAGTTCCGATTCAGTGCTGGTGGTTACATTGCTTACCGACTTGGCAGCCATACCAAGCTGAAGTATGTGAATAGTGAAGGGGATACCGTAAAAGATAAAGACTTTGGCAACTTCAACTTGACCAGTTTCCGCTATGGTTTACAAACTGAAATTGGTGTATGGGGATTGACCATCTTTGGGAAATATGACCTAAATAGGTTGTTTACCAGCAACAGTGGCGCACCTGAACTCAATGCATTTGCATTCGGAATTAAGTTATAAACAGATTAGTGTAAGGCAACCACAAATAATAAGTAACGACTCATGCCAACAAGTCGTTTTGGAGGGAGGCTCATCAAATGAGTCTCCTTTTTTACTAACTCATTCATCTTACCGCACTTTCTAAAGCATGGCGAAAGGCTTGCTGGATATTTTTATTAAAATCTTTGATCAAGTGGTAATACGATAAGCTTTGATCATTTACGGAAAAACTGGAGATTTTCTTGCTGTTGGTTGCTTTAAATCCAAAACGGTTTACACATGTTGAATTTTTGATATCATAAATTAGCGCTTCCCCCATGTAATCTCCTGGAATAAATGAATTCGTTCCTTCCAATTTGGGCAATTTCTGTTTTAACTGATGAACTACCACCACATATTCTAAATTACTTAATGCCTGAAAAGCTTCCTGAAAATCTCTTGGAGTCGGTTTATAGGTAGCATCTGTAGGTAAAATCTGGTTTTCATACAAAGAAGCCGCCCGATTGATAATATTTAATTTTTTTGCAACTCGATAGCTGTCTAATACTTTCCGTAAAATTTTAGCCTCCTTCCCTACTCCACCAACTTCAACTAAAACCACTCCACTAAGATTGGCAAATTGTTGTGCAAAAACCACTTCTGCATTTGCTTTTGAGGTCACTTTATGAAACAGCCTAAAACGTGGAAGCGACTGATTGCTCAATGAATCATCGCGAACAGGTGTAAAAAGAGGTTCCTCATCTAACTGTCCAATTTGCTCAATTAACTCCAACTTTTGCTGCACCACATCTCCTTGTTCATCAATAAGTTGCCTAATAGCAGCTTCGTCAGATACACAACCGATCAAACTAACTAATAACAACCCCCAAATCGTATATCGTATCATTACCCCTTCCTCTATTTTTCAAAAAATCTTTGGCCTGAATGTAACGAAAAAAGCACCATTGTTTCAATGAAAATTCAATAAATTTAGACACATCATTACCTTTAGTCCATCATTCGTTTACGGACTAAAGCATGAAATTGCATCCAAGACCTACTAATCTGATTAAAATGAAGAGAATTACCATACAAGATGAATCTGCAACAGGAAAAATTTTAAATGAGTTATTATTAGAACTTGAGCAGGAAGTAATCACTGTAAAAGAACTCATTAGGTTACGCGTAAAAAGCGAAGTTGATCGCTACAATACTGAAAAAGAAGAGCGATTTCAAGGCTTAGTACAACCCACAGCACTGGAAGAACGCCTGAATCAAAGCCAAAGCAAAAAACGTTTAGTAGACGCTGAAAAACAATTTTATGTAGCAATGGAAGCTTTTCAAAATAATGGTTTCTTTGTTTTAATTGATAACCAACAAGTTACAGATCCAGAAGAGGAAGTCATTATCACCGATCACACATCCGTAAGTTTCATCAAACTCACTCCGTTAGTTGGAGGATAAATCATGGAGAATAAACAACAAGAAATGGCAAAAGACGGTTTTATATTAGCAAAAAATCATCCGTATGCTGCTCATCATGAATTTATAAGCCACTTTTATGAGACTGGCCATACAGGTAATCGACACAGTTTTAATGAAGCATTATTGTATGGTTACATCCGCAAGGTGAATAAGCAAGAGCAGGTGAATTTGCTGTTAGCTACCATAGAACGTTTTATTCAAAATAAATTCAATGATAGTAATAATTGGGAGCAACGATGGTGGCGCAAAGATGTTTTGCACGCCATTTGGGAATATTTGCTCGGAGAAGAACTCTTATATACAGAAGACAAAGTCATCCAAGTGCTTCAATTGCTTGTAGATGCATTTTTAAAAGATGTGTTGTCGCAGAGTGAGCTTAATGTGTTTTTCCCAATCATATCGCATTTCATTAAAGCTTCCCCATCTATTGATTCATTAAAAGCAGCCATTTCAGAGGCAAAAACAACCATTCAAAGCAAAAAAGTCAAATCTTATCATCATAGTGCGATCACTCCTAAGTATTTTACCTTTTTGCTAGATGACGTACTTGGTCAGTATGACACCACAGGACTGATGAAGTACTATACCCATGATCAGTTTGGAGCTGGAGCCTTAATTGATGAGGCAATGGATGACTTTCCGTATTATGAGCATGATCCTTTACTTGAAGCCCACCAGTTGTTAAGTACATTGCTTCAAGAATGTAAGGCAAAAGGCATTAGTTCATATAATCCAGATTTTCGGCAATTAGCAGCAGGAAAGCAATTGATGGACAGTGGTCGCCCTGAGCAACTGCAAATGGTAAAAGCCGTGTTTTATCGACTGGCGTGGTATAAAGTTCGCTTCAAATCGGGCTATACCTCTTGGCTTTATGAGGTATTGAAACAGTTGATGAAAAAGAAATTGCCTTATCAAGAAGCTGATTTTTGTTGGATAGCCATACAAGTCCCTAAATTGTTTCATACCCTATCGCTCTTTCCATTTTTATATTTCGCCAAGTTTGCGTTAGGACATGTGAAAAAAAACGGGACAAGTCCAGCATTACTGAGCGCCTTCAATCAGCTAAAGTCTAGTGATCTTTTAACGAAATCGCACCAGACAAAAGACCGTGAAAAAATACAGCATCGCTTACTTGAGGTGATTGATTTTGGAACTTCAGATACTGCGATTACTCCAGTTTGGCTCAATGAAAAAGATCAACATTTTGGAAAACTCATCAATAATTATGTAAAAGGATTAGATCAAGCTGCTCAAAATCAGTGGTTTGAATTACTTAAACAATTGGAGAAGAGTTCGGGTAGTAAACCTTCCGCCAAGTTTCAAAAATCGGTTCAAACATTAATCAGCGCCATTGGAACAGAAAGCTACCAAACCCAATTAAAAGCATGGTTTCAACTGCTGTTTAAGAAGGACACTTTTAACATGGATAACTGGAGAGATTGGGATTATTTACAACTGAATAAAGATTTTCAAAAAGGCTTTATTTGGTCAGCTTTAACCGTGATCGATCATGAGCTCATACGTATTTTAGCGGCATTGGCCGAACGTTGTTTCCAAACGATTCCAGAGCGAGGACCTTTGGCTGCAGGTTTGGGCAATGCCATCCTGTATGTGTTAGGAAATGCAGAAGGATTAGAAAGCATTAGCCAACTTTCCCGTTTGAAACTAAAAATCAAGCAAAATAATACACGTAAGTTAATCGCCCGTTACATCCAAAATGCTGCCAATCGATTAGGAATTACGGAAGGTGAGATTGAAGATATGGCTACTCCAGACTTTGGGTTGATCGCTGGAAGGTTAACCGCAAAATTGGGAGAAACTACTGCAGTATTACAACTAGAGGGCATTGGTAAAACGTCGTTACAATGGGAAAAGTCGGATGGTAAGCTTCAAAAGTCCGTGCCTGCCGCTGTCAAAAAGGATTTCATGCCCGAGCTGAAACAATTACGCGCAACTGCAAAAGAAATCCAAAAAACGCTCACTGCCCAACGCGATCGCCTAGATCGTTCGTACATTCAGGAAAGAAGTTGGGATTGGGAAAAATTCCAAAAATACTTTCTCAACCATGGTTTGATGGCTTACCTCGCTAAAAGGCTGATTTGGCAATTTCACCTTGATTCCACTTGCGTGCATGCCATTTGGGAAAAGGATGGTTTTGTGGATGCTCACGGCCAATCCATTGATTGGGATTTCGAAAAATCAACCATCACGTTGTGGCATCCTATTTATGCTGAAATTGATGAAATATTGGCTTGGCGAAGCTACTTAGATGAGCGAGAAATACAACAACCATTAAAACAGGCTTATCGGGAAGTTTATTTTGTTACGGATGCGGAACGAAACACCCATACGTACTCCAATCGATTTGCGGCACATCTATTAAAACAATACCAATTCAATACCCTTGCTAAACTCAGAGGTTGGAATTATTCACTCATGGGGGCTTATGACGATGGAATTGAAAATACCATTTGTTCCATTTCATTGCCTGCTTATGACCTCACTGCTGAATTTTGGATTGATGAACTCGCCAGTGATGAAGATTTTGCGGATTCTGGCATTTGGTTGTATGTGGCTACCGACCAGGTGCGTTTCAAAAAACAAGGGAATGCAATAGCGATGGATGAAGTGCCTAAAATGGCCTTTTCTGAAATTATGCGTGATGCCGATTTATTTGTGGGTGTTGCGAGTATTGGTAATGATCCAAACTGGGAAGATCATGGGAATAACCGAAGACGTTTTACGTATTGGGAAAGCTACTCTTTTGGCGAGCTTACCGAAAGTGCCCAAACTCGAAAAGCAGTGCTGGAGCGACTCATTCCCCGCTTAAAAATAGCCAAGCAATGCCGTTTTGATCAAAAATTCTTGATTGTAGCAGGTGATATTAGAACCTATAAAATCCATTTGGGTAGTGGTAATATATTGATGACGCCCAATGATCAATACTTATGCATTGTCCCGCAGCGCCAAGATAAATCTAGTAACAAGGTATTTCTCCCATTTGAAGGCGATAAGGTTTTGTCCATCATCTTGAGTAAAGCCATGTTGTTAGCGAATGATACAGCAATTGATGATCCAACCATTGTCAGTCAGATCAGAAGCGATTAAAATGCGTTGATACCGTTCTATGAGTGTTCTCAAAATCACTCATGGAACGCTTTTAATAAGTAATGCTACGCATTTACTGATGATAATCCCCTGTATCACTCAATTTGGTCATAGTTGGTAACTCTTTTCAAACTTAACTTTGCTCGATTAGTTAAGTAATTAAAATGTATTACCAACTTCTAGCCTCCCATGAACGAAAAATTTGCATACCCATTCCCCACCTTAATGGTTTTAGGCTTCCTATTTTTAGTGGCCTGTACGCCCAAGGAAAAAGAAGCTTCGCAACCCACGGCCAACACTGACCTTGTTTCTTATAACCCAGAAACAGCGCAAGTCGCTAATGTAGGACCTGATTTCAATAATTATTGGTATCAAGGGAAAGCCGAGATCACCAGTTATCACCTCGAACAAGCGCGCTATGGGCAAATTCATCAGGGAAATGCCATATTGATATTTGTTACCGAAGAGTTTTGGGCTGATAAGCAAGTAAAATATGAATACGGAACAAAAACCGATCAGGTCGTTCCTATTCTCAAGTTAAACTTTATGAAGAAATTCAATACAGGTATCTACCCTTATTCATTGATGAGTTCCTCATTTGTTCCTATTGAGGGAAAAGCTCCATTTAAAATCACCTCTTCCATGCAAGAGTGGTGTGGACAAGCTTACATGCAAATTAATCAACGCGCTAAGGGATACGAAGGCGTTTATCACTCCTATTTTCAGGCAGAAAATGATGCGGAGTTTAAACTACCTCAGGATGTGGTGTTTGAAGATGCCATTTGGGCTCAAATTCGTAAAAACCCCAAAAAACTTCCTAAAGGTGAGTTTCAAGCAGTTCCTGATTTGATGTTTTTACGTTTAATGCATCAAGATAGTAAAGCTTACCAAGCAAAAGGTACTTCTACGAAAGATGGCTCAACTACTTTCTATACACTTGAGTTTCCCACATTAAAACGAAGTATAAAAATCCAATTTTCTACTAAGTTCCCACATGAAATTGAAGGGTGGGAAGAAAGTCGACAACGTGGCACTCAAACCTTAGTAACGAAAGCAACTCGTAAAAAAACGGTCCTATCGCCCTATTGGAGTTTGAATAATGTTGCCGATTCTGTTTACCGCAAACAATTAGATTTACCGTAGTGACTTTTCTACGAGTTAAGTTAGTCTAAATAAATACTTTATTACGTTATCGTGATAACTTGTACAATTGAGCGAAAAAATATTACTTTTATACGTTTTTATCTCAATCAACTAAACAAAAGTTTTATGAAGTCAAAATTATTCATACTTGGAAGCTTCTTATGCTTACTATTTGCGATCTCAAGTTGCACCAACCCTGCAGACAGTGAAGAGCACAAAGCAATGGAAGCAGCTCACGCCAAAATGGAAGAGGAGCACAAAAAAATGGAAGAAGATCATACTGCAATGATGGAAGCGCACAATGCAATGATCGAAAAGCATGCTTCTTTAAGCTCTGAATCTGATTCAGTACATGCGGCGATTGAAGCCAAGCATTCTGAGTTAATGGCAAAGCACGAAGCATTGATTGCTTCGCATACAGATATCATTGCTTCACATACAGACATGTTGAAAAATCATGCAAGTGGAAAAATTGATGCGGCAACCATGAAAAAAGAGCATGAAGAAATGGAGAAACAGCATCAAGCCCTTGCTGCTGATCATGCTAGCATGAAAGCTGATCACAATAAAATGGCTGAAGAACATGAGCAAATGATGAAAGATCATGAATCTGCTGATGGAGATGAGTAATTATTGCTAACTTCCCTCACACCTAAAAGGGGCTGTCTCAATTGTGAGACAGCCCCTTCTTAATTGACCGCATTATGGCTACTTTTCAATCTTCTTAAAATACTCATTCACTTCCTTCTTGTAATAAGGATTTAATGAAGCGGGGATGGTTTTTAGTAGCTCAATTTGTTTCTCTTTTAACTTCAAGTATTCCGAAAAATCGGCAGGAGATTGCTCATTTTTACGTTCTTTGGCCGTTTTCGCTTCGCGCTCTTTATCCAACTCACGCTCACGATTCGCTTTTTCTGACTGAAGTAAACGCGTTAAAATCTCTTTTTGGCGCTTAATCGTTTCGGCGGTAATTCGCTTATTTACCAAATCATTTTCCGTTTCTTCCATCAACTGCTCCAATGGCTTATTGCCACCTTGCCCGCCTTTGCCATCTTTATCGCCCATTTTATCGCCAGGCTTATTGCCTTTCATACCATTAGGATCTCCCTCATTGCCATCCTTTCCGCCTTTGCCGCCCTTGCCACTTTTTTCACCTTTCTGGCCTTTACTTCCCTGCTGCATCGCCCTACGAATCATTTCCTGTTGAGCGGCCAGTTTTGCCAATTCTTCGGACAACTGCCTTCCCGATTTGCCACTTTTCTTCAACTGATCAATTTGCTGATTGAGCTGTTTTTGCAACTGACTCATACTCATATTGCCCTGGTTCTTCTGGTTATTCTGTTGCCCCGCCATTCCAGAGCTCATTTGCTGCTGCATCTGCTTTAAAATATCGTTGAGCAATAAGGCCAAATTATTGATGGAAGTCATCGCAAATTGTTGCTTAGAAGAGGCTGCCGAAGCAACATCTGGCGGCCTTCTTCGAATGATATCAATGGCTTCATCAATGTAGTTATTCATGGCTGTTACTTCACGCGTAACAAAAGATTCAATTTGGAACACACGCTTTGAAAGTGCTACCAAGCTATCTTCAATAATTTGAGCATCTGATTTTAATTTTAATTGCTTCTGACCAAGCTCACCAAACTTTGGATCTATTCTTCTGATCTTTCTAAACTCCTTCATCAAATTTTCTTCATCAAAAGAAAGCTTGATGAGGTTTTCTAAAATCTGGCGTAAGTCATCGTAATTCTCACTCAATTGCTGCATCTCTGCTGATTGTTGCATTTCTTGCATCTTTTGAGCCATCTGCTGCATCTTTTCACCCGCCTTTTGTTGAGAATCAGACGCTTTATTTTTCTTTTGCTCACCCAATTGCTTTTGGGTTTCTTTCATTTGCTCCTTAATATCCTTTTGCTCCGTATTATATTCATCTAAATCTTTCGGATTCTTGAGTTCCTCATTCATCTTATCCAACTCCTTCATTTCATCTTCAAATTCTTCAAACTTCTTATCGAGCTCATCTTGCTTTTCTTTGACATCCTCTAAATCTTCTTTTTTATCCCCCTCTTTCGTTTCTTCTGACAACTCTTCTTGCTCTTTTCCTAACTCTTTCAATTCATTTGCAAGCTTTTGAGCCTTCATATCAAACTTCAAACGCTTAAATAATTCAATGGACCGATCAAGCTCCATTTCTAGTGTTTCCTGCTTTTGGTCTAGCTGCTGAAGTTTCTCTAGGAGTTCCTTATCTAAATAATTCTGTTCGAGCAGCTGATTTAACTCATCATACATTTGCTTAGTTTCCTCATCCAACAACTCATCCATCAACTTCTGTAGCTGCTCGGCCTTATTCTTTAGATTTTCATCAAATTGATTAAACTTATTTTGTTTTTCATTAAGGAGTTGGTTCTCTTGCTGCATTTTCTCCACTTCTTTTTCCAACTGCTTATGCTTCTCTACCATATCTTTGATGGCTTTTTTATCTTGCCAATCCATTTTCCGCTTACCTTTTAAGCGATCTTGCAAATCTTTCATATCCTTATTCAAATCTTTCGATTTTTTCAGCACATCATCCATTTGCTTCTCTGCTTGTTTGGCAGCAGCACTCAACTTCTCTTTAATTTCTTCGTTATTGGGTACTTTAAATTGATAGCCTGTCGTTTTACTTCGTTTTTTACCATTCACTCCATCGTTATCCCATACTTCCACAAAGTATTCAATACGCTGGCCTTTATCGAGTTTAAAGTCTCCTAATTCGAGTTTATAAAAGAAACTCTGATTAACAATATCTACATTAAATGGAATGTTGATGGTTTGATACGCACTTTCATTGAGCTGTTCGCCCTCCTTCAAAATTTGATATTTGAGGTTTAGTGCCGTGATGCCATAATCATCGCCAATATTGCCTCCAAGAATTAAGTAATCGTACAATACGGTATCTTCATATTGCTTGAGGTTAATGCTTGGGTGCTCATCTTTTACCACATTTAAGTAGTATTCAATGGCATCTTTATTTTTACTATATTCATTTTCCAACACGACTTCATAATTGTCCGATTTTCTAATTCGCTTAGAAAACTCAAACGTATTGTCTTTACCTAAAGTGGCTGGAATGGGTTCTTTATCCTCTTTAAACTTCAAATTGAGGGTTTCTGTAGCCTGAGTCTGGAATTGCCACGTTACTTTCGTTCCTTCAGGTACAATGATGTTTCCTGTGTTATTCACCCGCTCATCTTTTTTGCCCACATAAGCGGGATAGTCTAAAAAGAGACTAAAACTTCTCAAATTTGGTCGGCTAAATACGGTAATCTTTTGTGCTTCCGAATAAAATCCAGAAGCCTCAAAGCGAAAGCTCACATCTTTCTGCATTTTCTTAAAAACATAACCAAATTGACCAGTTTTCAACTGACTCATTTTTAAGCGCCTTCCATCAGAAGTAATAATATGTGCATTTGCTGGTACTTCACTTCCTTTTGTTTCAAGCGCTAATTCAAAGTCTTCATTCTTGAATGTGGTCATATCCGCATTCAACACCTTAAAATCAAATGGCGCACTGGGTTCAAAAGTCTGATTGTAATTTACAATTCGGGTAGTGCTTTGGGTAAAAAAGTCTTTGCGGAAAAGGAAAATCCCTGAAATGAGGATGAAAGGAACCAGTAAGTATTTGAGGTAGCGTCTGTTGTACGTCAAGTCTATTGCCTGAGCAAACTGAACTTGAGAAAACCCTTCCGATTTTTGGGCAATGCTCGCTTGAATGAGATCACTATCGCCTGCCATGCTCTGCAATTGCAACACGTTCAGTAATTTATCTTTAATCGTAGGAAAGTGATTACCAATTCGGGTTGCTGCATCATGATCTGACAGCTGTCGCTTATTGAGCAATATGCGCGTTAAAGGCTCAATTACCCAAGCCGCTAAAGATATGAATGCCGTGATGATGAAACTGTAAAACAACAATGCCCGCATGGGGGTATTAAAATTCCCAAAATACTCGAAAGCATTAAACACCAAAAAGGTGCTGAGCATAATGGCTAAAGCAAATATTCCTCCTTTGATTAGTTTATTGAGGTAGTATTTTCGTTTGTATTGTCCGATATTTTTTTCCAGCATAATCCCTCTGCTTTCTGGGTGAATAAATAGAAGTGGTTAAACGCTATATAGGGTAGATGTTCAAAAAGGGAACATTCCATACTAATTTACAAGAGAAAAATGGGAACTGTTCGCTATATGCGAGTTTTTTATGTTAAATGAATGAAAATGAGGATAAATGGAAAGCGCTCTAAAAATAGATGTTAAATATCTGTTAGCTTATTCGCTAGTTGAGTGTAGGGTAACGGGCGAAAGGTTTTTCGCCCGTACTACTCTGCTGATTGATTGGCTGTATCAATTCATTTTGAAGTTCAAATAAGGCTTGATCTTATCTATGAAAGCTTGTTTGATGAGTTTGATGGCTTTCAAATCATCTACTTGGGTATAGGCTCCATGTTGCTCCCGATAATTCACAATGACATGTGCTAATTTATAAGAAATGTATGGATGCTGTGCTAAGGTCTTAACATCTGCCGTGTTAATAGGTATTTGTTGAATAGTGGGGTGTTCTAGCAAGGCATATTTCTTTAACTCTGCAATCACTTCTGGTTGAAGTCCATATACCTCTTGCAATTGGTTAAGGGAATGAAATCCGCCCAATTTATCGCGATACTTCACGATACGAGCTGATAACTTACTGCCAATCCCTCTAATTTTTTTCAATTGTGTGGTATCTGCTAACGCTAAATCAAATGGTGTGAGAAAAGGTTTTGGTGAATACAGCTTATTCTTGGCAGGCTGTTTATCAAACATTTGCTGTTCTGATTTAGCCATACTTTGTGGAAGCGTATCATTCCTATTCTCCTTCTTTTCCAAATCTGATTTTTCTTTTGGAATTTTGATGTATGGCTCTAATTCCGTGTATAAATCTTCAGGGAAACCATAAATTTTAAGCAAATCTTTTTTTACACGAAATACCCCTCCTTTGGTGCGATACTTCACAATGCGTTTCGCTAAGTAATGAGGCATTCCCAAGGTTTCAAACTTTTGTTGAGAAGCAAGGTTAGGGTTAAATGTGGTGAGTTTTTTAGGAACTGGTTTAACATAATTCCTTTTCTTGGCCTGATCGGTTTGCTTATAATAGCGCGCAGGGCGAATATGTTGTTTTGCCAGCAATATTCGCATGCTATCCAACATTGCCTGATCTTTAACAAGTTGATTGGCCGTATAATTTGAGTCAACAGGAAAAAAAGATGGGATAAAAATAATGAAAATGAGTAATGTGCTCAGCACAAAAAACCCCTTAGTTTCGGTTTGGCTAAAACCAAAATAATTGCGAATCCAATACGTAAATCGTTTCATGGTAATTGTGGTTAACGCTGTTTGTGTGTACACAGCTATTCGTTAGTAATGTAGTTTTTGTATGAATCTCAACGATTGCGCCTTATTTCCTTACAACAAACTTTTTTGTCACAACCGTTTGATCATCCAACATTAAGGTGTAAAAATACACACCTGCATCCAAATCTTTAAAATTTAT
>JBMYQA010000029.1:0-35022 GCA_049600855.1 Flammeovirgaceae bacterium
TGATAGGGATTTGTAAGCCCAAATCAGATTCATTATTCAGTTGGATAATTTGCCTTCCTGTAAGGTCATAAATTGCAATATTGGACTTGGCAAATTCAGGCTCAAACTGGATGTGTACTTGTTGATTTGCTGCAAAAACCGTCACATTTGCTGCTAATGATTCAGGTAATAAAGAGGTAATTTGATTGATACGCATGTGCACAACAAATCGATTTTCCACAACTTTTCCTGCTTCTGCTAGCTCAAATTCATATGTCTGCTGCTCATTCAAATTGATCAGGCGATTTTCCCATAAATCCTCCAAATAAATTTCAGTACCCGCTGCAAATTGGGCAATCGTAGTGGCACTAAGCTGATAACGTCCCGCTTGTCCTGATTTAACTGCAATGGCGTAACTCTGCAGTTCTTCATCGAGCGGAGCACGGCAATCCATCAATAAATCGGTATCATAAGCCTGACTTGCTAGTTCTGGTAAGCCCCAAGCGTCTCCAAAAAACTTCTTCGCATCGCCAAAGTCTTTTTCATCGGTAGCGCCATCTATAAAATAAAGCAATAATTCATCGGTGCGGTCTTGTTGCAAATCTGTTAATTGCAAACGCAATTCGCCTTGCCATGCTGGAGTGTCTTCCATTGTTCTAGAAAAGGTGACATCCGTACTAGAAGTATGGGTAGTCTTGAGCGTGACATCGCCTGTCATCCCTGAAGTGGTTTGGATGAAAAATGCTTGTCCAGAAGCGATGTCTTTCACTCCGCCATTCACACTGGCATTCGTAAAGGCATTATAGGTAGCATAAGAGCCTGAAAACTCGCCATCTGCATTAAATACATAAGCAGTAGGATCAACACCTGAATTATCGCCGTCCGAAAATACCGCATCCCAATCGAGGGTGGCGACAAAAGGGTTCCCAATCAACTGCCAGCCCGAGTTGGTTTGACCGCCATGTGGCAAAGACAGCACAGCATTGGAACTTTGTAAGGTACCCGTAAAATCTAAGGTGACATCGGCAGTAGTGATATTAAGCGCTAAACCATCTCCAGGATTGAACGCAGTAGTCGTTGCGCTAGGAATCTCCCAACCAATTTTTGCCTGATCGAATGATTCGCCATCCAAATATCCACCTGTAATCGTACCCGACCCTACCAAGCTTTGGTCGTAATAAAATAGGTTCGGCAAACCTCCTGCATCATTATAAACGATTCGGTAAGTTGATTCATTGGTACCTGGACTATAAGTAGAACCCAGGCGATTGACCGTTACATCATCATCGATAGCGGCTATGGTTACTCCGTTGAGTCCTGTGGAAATGTAACGGTAACCTTGCTGAGCAGCTCCATCTAAAAAACGTTCTTGGGTGATATTTCCTGAAATCGTTCCACTTCCAAAGCTAATGGTAGCAGTTCCTCCTGCACCTACAGCAGTCGATTTGAGCGTGAGATTCCCATTGCTCCTTAAGGTGCCATTTGTAAGTGTGAGCACCCCTGTAACATCGGTAGCATCATTTAAAATGACTCTTGCTGAATTATTAATCACTAAATCATCAAAAGAATTTGTGCCCGAAATATTTTGGGTTTCAGCTCCATTGAAGGTGAAAGTACCCGCTGTTTGCGTAAAAGTGTTGCCATTATTTGTAAAGTCGCCTCTTACGCTAATATTCCCTGAAGTCATGGTGAGGGTATGGCCGCTGTTGATCTCGATATCAAATGCTGAAATATCGCCATCCGTATTAATGTCAAAATCAGCATCAATAAGGGCTTTATCATTCGCGGTTGGACCTGTACTATTACTCCAAGTACCTGTCCAGGTAACCAATTTGACTGCTCTAAAGAAATTAATATCGCCAATAGTTTCCCCTGCAAAAGCGTCTAAATCCCCATCGCCATCTATATCGACAAAAGCTGGCGTTGAATAGTTTCCTACATCTGTCCAACCGAAAGGGTTCTGAACTGCTGCTGCAAAAGTTGGATTGGTGGCATTTCCTGTATTTTCAAAATAGTGTGTATTGCCGTCACGTACGCCTACAAAAGCATCTAAATCGCCATCGCCATCTATATCGGCAAAGCTTGCAGATGAATAAAGTCCTTCATTTGTCAAGCCAAAAGGATTCGTACCTGCTGACACAAAAGTTGGATTGGTGACATTTCCTGTATTTCTAAAATAAGTGATATTACCAGCAGCCTCTCCTATAAAGGCATCCAAATCGCCATCGCCATCTATGTCAGCAAAAGTGGGTGCATAATTATAAAGAATAGGGTCTAAACCAAATGGATCTTGGATTACCGCCGCAAAAGTAGGATTATTGGCATCTCCTGTATTTTGAAAGAAATTCATATTGTCATCATACTCTCCTACAAAGGCATCTAAATCGCCATCGCCATCTATATCGACAAAAGTTGGGGTTGAGAACATACCTATATCGGTAAGCCCAAAAGGATTAGTCACTGATGATGCAAAAGTTGGATTAGTTGCATTTCCCGTATTTTGAAAATAAAAGGTCCTTCCGCTAAGGTCTCCCACAAACATATCTAAATCCCCATCGCTATCTATATCGACAAAGTTTGGGGAAGTACGACTTCCGACATCTCTTAAATTAAAAGGATTGCGAATATTTGCTCTAAAAGTATGCTGTGTAAAGGTGCCTGTATTTGCAAAGTATTGAATAGCATCATACGTTCCTACAAAAGCATCTATATCGCCATCGCCATCTATATCAGCAAGAGCTGGAGCTGCATTACCACTAAATACTGATGAACCAAATGGATTTGCACCCGAAGCAGTAAAAGCAGGATTAGTGGCATCTCCTGTATTCTCAAAATAATAAACATCATCATATTGTATACCCAAGAGGATATCTAAATCGCCATCTTCATCTACATCAGCAAAACTGGGATTTGCTGAGAGTACAATAAGAGTGGGACCAAATATATTACTAGTAATAAACTGAAAATCAGGATTAGTGGCATCTCCTGTATTTTCAAAATAGGTAACACTGCCAACACGCCCGATGTAAGCATCTAAATCGCCATCGCCATCTGTATCAGCAAAAGTTGGCGCAGCATTCTGACCAAAATCTAAGGAGCCAAAGGGATTCGTACCTGTTGTAACAAAAGTAGGGTTGTTGGCATCTCCTGTATTTTCAAAATAGGAGATGGTTCCAGCGCCATTTCCTACAAATCCATCTAAATCACCGTCACCATCTAAATCAGCAAAAGCAGGGGAAACTCTGCTACCCACATCTGTTAACCCAAATGGATTATCAACTGCAGTAGCAAAGGTAGGATTATGGGCATCTCCTGTATTTTGTAAATATTGGATAGTTCCGTCTTCCTCTCCTATCAATGCATCTAAATCGCCATCGCCATCTAAATCAGCAAATGTTGGATCCTGATTCGTTCTAGTAATATCCAACAAGTTAAATGGGTTGAAAACGCGATTATTAAAGGCAACAGTGCGTTGTTGGGCTTCTACTTGGTGAGTGGTAAGTGTGAGTCCTACTGCTAAGCTGGCACCAGCTAGTTTCAATTGCCTACCTAACACAGTGAGTTGCTGTTGGTATTTTAGCAAACGCTTTTGCATACTCGCCAGTTTGTGCGGAAAAAGAGCCGATCGCAGTAAAGCTTTTTGAAATCTAGCTTGAAACTTTTGAAGTTTTTGGTAGAGTTTACGATAGCGTTGTTGTAAGAAAGATAATGAATGTTTTTTCACAATTGGTTGTTTTTTTAAGAAAGGAATCCTGCATCATAGCTCACACAAAGCTAATCTTATGAGGTAGTTTTATAGGTAAGAATTGATGTAAATAATCCGACATTTTTTGTAAAAAATCCGTCATATAGGCCTTTACAGGCTAGAATGGATGCTTTTAATTTAAGTATCTCACAAAAAATAACCGTGTGTTTCGACTAGCTTATTTCCCACATGGCACTTCATTTGTTAGATTGGGATTACTTTCCGATTTTTACAAAAGGGCGCATTACTTGACTATGAACATTCGATTTTTAAGCTGGATACTAGGTATTTTACTCACTTTTTCTAGTGGGTTTCTTACTGCTCAAAAAGAAGAAATTCGCTTACAGAAATTCTATTTTGAGGAAGGCTTATCAAGCCGAATTTTAAACTATATTTATCAAGATAGTAGGGGCTATATTTGGGTGGGCTCAGATGATGGATTGAATCGATTTGATGGCATAGCATTTAAGGTGTATACCCAAAAATCACATCAGTTAAGTGATCATAGAATTTGGAAAATACTGGAAGATGAAGATAGTTTACTTTGGTTGAGTACGACTGCGACAGGTATCACCCGATATCTCACCTCTTCTATTGATATATTTGATCCCATACTTGAAACGAGTACGCCACTTCTATCTTGGATAGAAAACCCTGAAATTTTAAAGGGGCAACAAACAGCAGAGGTTTTTAAGAGTAAAAACTCCCTTTGGGTGACTACTACAGATGGGCATATCTATCGATATCATGAAAAGAGACTCGAAAAATTAGGGCAGTTGCCAAGGCATGTGTTTATTCGAGACATTCAAGCAGATGATACGGGCCTTTGGGTATCTGTTAGTAAGGATATTTATTACGTCAGCTATATTGGAGAAGTACAACTTATTAAATCATATCCTAAAAAAAAGCAAAAACGTTTTCCATTTCTATATGAAACACCAACTAATCAGTATATTCATTATAACATTGGCTCTGGAGGTTATGGAGAACAGATAAGGCGTTCATACAAAAATGGACGAGATAGCCTCTTATTTCAACTTTCAAAAGATTATATATTATTTTTTGTAGATATACAACAGGAGCAGTTAGGTGTCATTGAAAAAAGCACCAATGAGTTTGGCATTTTATCCTTAAAAGATAATAGTTTTACAGGTTGGGGGTTCCCAATTTATGCTACTCACCAAGAACATGGTCAGTTATGGGATAGGCAAGGGGGCTTTTGGTTTGTAGATCTCCAACATGGCTTAACAAGAGTCACACGCACTACCAAATATTTTAATCGCTATTTATACCAAAGATCAGGCAAATACAATCCTAACTTCGCTGTTAGAGGAATCACACAAACATCAGCAGGAGATGTAATGGCTTGTGTACCTACTATGGGGAATGTATACCAGACTACTATCCATCAAACTAATGAACAGCAAGAAGAGCCTTTAGCAATACAAGGAGGATATTATTTGACCTTACTTTCTCAAGATGATACCGTTTGGCTCACTACTGCTGGTGGGAACTTACATAGTTATGATACTCAAAAACAACAATTAGTAAAAACGTATTCATTTAGGAAAGAGTGGATCAATGACACCACCTTTACTATTGGTGATATCAATATCTGGAGTATCTTTAAAGATCAATCCAATCGAATATGGTTAGGCCATAAACAAGGCATATCTTATTTAGACACCCATCAGCAATCTCTTAATCGATACCTTAACCTCAATGAATTTACTTCACTTAACAAAGCGGTAGTTTATCATTTTCATGAAAATAAGGCAGGCATTTGGCTCGTCACTACTAATGGTTTGTATGTGCTCAATCCTCATAAAGGCATCATTGCTCATTATCACCAAAAGGGAGAAGGAGCGTTTTACTTAGCTCAAGAGGAACTTTTTCATTTACATGAAGATGAACAAGGTTACTTTTGGATAGCCACTAAAGGTGGTGGCTTATTGAAATGGCATCCTGATACAAAAGAATACCAGCAATTTACCACACAGCAAGGCTTGTCTCATAATGTAATTTATGCCGTTTATGCGGATGATTATAATCAATTATGGTTAAGTAGTAACCGCGGTATTATGCGCTTTCATAAAGCTACCAATGAAGTAGCGACTTATTTGAAAAAAGATGGCATTACACATGAAGAGTTTAATCGAGTTTCGCATCATCAGGCAAAAGATGGCACCATTTACTTTGGAGGTTTAGATGGCGTTACGTCCTTTCATCCTAAAGATTTTCTAGTCGATAGTAGCCAACTAGTAGCCTTGCAACCAGTTGTTACGGATTTACAAATCCAAAATGGGCAGTCGGGTGCATGGCAAACCTATACGGCTGATGTACTACAAAAGAAACAAATTGTTCTACAACCATCAGATTTAGCCTTTTCTTTATCCTTTGCCAATCTTGATTTCAAAGATCCGAAAAAGCAGCAATACGCTTACTTTATTGAGGGTTTTGACAAAAGCTGGACGTATCAAACAAATACCACCATTCGGGTCAATCGCTTGCCCTATGGTGATTATACCTTAAAGTTAAAAGCGCAAAATAGTGATGGCATTTGGGGAAATGAATTGAAAATAAGGATAGCAATCGTGAAGCCCATTTACCTAAAAAACTGGTTTATTGCTGGCGCAATTACTTTATTGTTCCTATTAATAATTGCCCTAATCAGATGGAGAATCAATCGGTTAGAAGAAAATAAAAGAACACTTCAACTCGAAGTACAAAAACGCACTTTACAAATTGAAAAAGATAAGCTCACTATTTTAGAACAGAAAGAAGAACTCACCAAATTAGACAAACTAAAGTCTCGCTTCTTTGCCAATATTTCTCACGAGTTACGTACCCCTTTAGCTTTAATCTTAGGGCCTGCCAAACATGCAAAATCGAGCTATTCCGTGTTGAAAGATTCGGAAATCATAGATTCCTTTAGCTTAATCGAACAAAATGCAGCAAACTTATTGCAATTGGTAGAAGAACTCTTGGAATTATCTAAGCTAGAAGCAAATCAAGTGGAAGTGCGTGAAACTAGCACACATTTACCCAATTTATTAGCACGATTATTCAGTAATTTCGAATCACATGCACAGTATTTGAGTATTGTGTATTTGCTCAATAACTGGCAAGGGAACGCGTGGATCATCACCGATTCGAATAAACTAGAAAAAATCATCAATAACCTGCTGTCGAATGCCCTGAAGTTTACCTCCAAAGGCGGCACGGTTCAATTGACTGCCTTTCAAAATCAACAAAACAAGCTCCAACTGGAGGTCTCAGATACAGGAATTGGGATTCATGAAGCTGACTTACCCCATTTATTTGAGCGTTTTTATCAAACCAAACAGTTTGAAAGTAGCGCACAAGGAGGAACAGGCATTGGTTTAGCCTTGGTGAAAGAATTAGTAGAGGTCATGGGAGGGAGCATCGCTGTAAAAAGTCAATTAGGCACGGGAAGTACCTTTATGGTACAATTGCCCTTAACCTATGCGCCAAACCAAAATAGGAAAACAGCAGAAATGACCAAACCAGTGCCTCCTGTTGTACCTGCTCACCAAGCTAAAAATAACCATGGCGATTTAGACCATTTGTTGGTTGTAGAAGACAATGTGAGTATGCAAGCTTTCATTATCAGTTTATTACAAGAGGATTATCAGGTGATAAGCGCTAAAAATGGCAAGGAGGCTCAAGAAATATTAGCAGCAGGAAATACTCAGGTTGACTTAATTATTTCTGATGTGATGATGCCTGAAATGGATGGTTTCGCTTTATTAGATTGGATTAAACAACAAGATGCTTGGCGTGTTACTCCTATCATTATGTTAACTGCCCGAGCAGCAGAAGCCGATCGGCTCAAAGCTTTTACTATTGGAGTAGACGATTATTTAACGAAACCCTTCTCTCCTTCTGAGTTGAAGGCAAGAGTAAGAAATTTACTAGCCCATGCATACAGTCGACAAGAATGGCTTCAAGAAGAACAACACTCAAAAGTTGAAGCAGTCAGCATACCTTATGTAGCAACGGATGCCATAACAACAGAAAAAATCACAGCAGAAGACGTTCAGTGGATTACCAAGGTAGCTGAAAGTATTAAGCATCAATTGGCAAATCCACAATTCAGTTTGAAGCTCATCGCAGAAGCGCATTATTTGAGTGAGCGTCAATTTTTGAGAAGAGTAAAGAAAATTACTGGCCTTACCCCTGTAAAGTATCGGCAGGAAATACAACTGCATACTGGCCGAGAGCTCTTAGAAAATAGCATTCATCAAAACCTTACGGAATTAGCACATGCGGTAGGATTTCACACCCCTAGATATTTTGCCAAACTGTACTTTAATCGTTTTGGAAAGAAGCCTAGTGATTTTTTTTCAGAAAAGAGCCAATCATCAAGAAATTAACTTTGTGGGAAATTACTACTAATCGTCATCCTTTTAATTATTAAATACAATCTTGAAATAGTTATATTTGATGTATTTCTATGCTTAATGCGTGTTAATAATCTTTACATAGTTCAATAATTTTAGTTAAATTGAAGATAGATTATTATAAACTATATAAACTAAACGGGCATTATGGATAACAAGATCACTGCAAGTAACATTGATATGTGGATGAATGTGCATATCAATACACTCCCAATTTCTAGAAGAGCTTACCAAATATTGAGATTGATGGAAATAGAAACGTTAGCAGATTTGGAACAATATGATTCCGATGACTTTGAACGTTTTAGCATTACTTCTAATTCAATCAATGAGGTCATGAAGCTTATGGTGTTAGCTAATCAAGCGCTTTCCACCCAACACGTTTAATCTAAAGGGAAATTCTTTAGATCATCACTTTTCAGAAATCAATTTATAGCCTACACCATGAACGGTTAGTATAATTTTAGGATCATTGGAGTTTTCTTCAATCTTTTGGCGTAAGCGCAAAATGAAATTATCAACTGTTCGGGTGGTAGGGTGTGATTGATAACCCCAAACGCGATCTAGTAAATCATACCTACTAACGACTTGGTTGGCGTGTTGATGCAAATCATGTAAAATCTCAAATTCTTTGTGCGACATTTTTACACGCGCTCCGCCTACAATGCCTTCATACTGTTCAAAGTTTACTTGGAGCCTGCCAATGGTAATGAAGGATGATTTTTGAGTAGCTTCTTCTGCCGTGTTTTGCACACTACTTGTTCGCCTTAAAACGGATTTTACACGCGCTAAAAATTCTCTTAAACTGAATGGTTTGGTAATGTAATCATCAGCGCCAAGTTCTAGGCCAATTACTTTATCAATTTCCTCGCCTTTTGCAGTTAAAAAAATGATTGGGGTTTGAATGCCTGCCTTGCGCATTTCTCTACAGACATCAAAGCCAGACATATTGGGCATCATCACGTCTAACACCACTAAATCATATTGTTCTGTTCGTACTTTGGCAAGTCCTTGAAGTCCATCTTCCGCTAATTCAACTTCATAGGATTCGAATTCTAGATTGTCCTTTATGTCGAGGCGCATATTAGGCTCGTCATCAACTACTAATACTTTAGGCATGATTTAATTGATTTTGTTGTGTTTTAAAAACGAGCTTGAACTCGCTTCCTTGATTTGGAACACTGTTTACTTGGATACTGCCGCCATGGGCTTCCATAATATGTTTGACAATACTTAAACCCAAACCAGAACCCTTGGCATTGTGTACATTTCCTTGTGGAACTCGGTAAAACTTATCAAATAAATATGGCATGCTTTGAGAAGGAATCCCAATACCATAATCTTTAACAGCTACAAAGATCTCATCATTTTCCTGCTGCGTTGATTGAAAGCCTGTCTTTAGCTCAAATTGTTTTTGATGAGGGCTGTATTTCATCGCATTATCTATCAAATTCACAATAGATTCCATGACTGCCTCCCGATCTGCCTTGATTTGCGGTAAGTCTTCCGTTTCGTCAAAACGATAGGTATAGCCTTTACTTTTAATGTGGAAAGAATAGGTATACAAAACTTCCTCCACAATTTCATTTAAATCTACGAAAGAAAGCTGGTATTCTTTTTTATTGGCTTCGATTTTAGAAAAGTTTAAAATCCGATTGACGATATTGGTTAAACGTGCAGCTTCTTTGGTAATGATTTCGTAGTACTCTCTTTTCTTCTCTTCCGTTTTTACCCTGCCCAACATCAGCGTTTCGCCAAACATACTGATTAAGGCTAAGGGGGTTCTGATTTCATGAGAAACATTGGAAACAAATTCAGATTTTTGTTGGGTAAGATCCATTTCCTTTCTCAAGTTTCGGAACATGATGTAACCCCCAAGTAAAATGAAAATGATGAGCAAGCTGAGTGAGAGCAGGTTGAACTGTTTGCGCTCTCGGGTAATGGTGTCTAAGGTTTTTCCTTTCGGAGAAATGCCCAATTGATAATTGGGTAATAACCACATTTCTTTCGTAAAAGCAGGTTGGATTAACGAATCTATGGTACTAAATGAGATGGAATCTTGATTTTGAATAATAAATAGCTCAAAATCTTGTTCGGCTAGTACTTGCAGCTTAGGAATGAGCACCTGAAAACTAAATTCATCGGTATTGATGAATAAGGTACAAACGTATGGCTGTTCATTAATTCTCCGAACAAAAACAATCGTGCTGAAAGTCATGTCATGGAGCGTAACATCCCGCAACGGCTGTAACTTTCGAAATCCCCCTTTACTGTATTTAATTAAACGCTCGAGTAATTCCTGATTTTCTAACCTCAATGCTTCAGCTGCTAAATACCAATCTTTTTGTGTAATCCCCAGATCATTATACGGATGGTAATGCCCTTCTTGTTTGTTTTCCATATTGATCACATGCATCGCCTCAAGGTAACTACTTTCATTAAATAGGTTTTTTAGTAATTGAGAAGAATCATCAGGATGATGCGCAATTTGCTCCAATGCCTCTAAATTCTCCATTTTAGATACGGTACTATTTACTAAGTCTTGAGAATGTAGGTTTACGGAAAATAAAACGGCTTTTAACTGGCGTGCATAAATTTCTTTTAACTCTTGTTCGTTTTGGGTTAAGGTATTTAGCTCATAAATCGCGTACATCACCACAGGTAATAGAATGGCAAAACACAAAATAATGACAAGTTTTTTTAAGGTCTTATTCATGATACTAGGAGAGAGATTAGCTGTTTTTCTCTACTGCAATATACGGATTTATACCTCAAGTTAGCTGATTTTGACAATTTGTGACAATTGCTTACAGGCTATGACAGGCTAATGACATCGCCTGACAGGATTTGCTGTAACTATGCACTATCAGACAAGGGAAACAAAAACCAACTACTGATAAATGATTAAAGAGTGTCAAATTTTTAATTCTAATTTTTTGAGTCATGAAAACCTTAGCAAAAACAATCGGATTAACAATGGTCATGTTAGCAGTCATTTCTTTTTCAACATTTGCCGGCGATGGTAAGAAAAAGAAAAAGGCTAAGTCCAAGAAAAAAACACAAATGGTTTACCAAGCTGCTATAAACGAGCATTACGATAATACGATCGCCATTCATTTCCAGAAGCCATCAGATCAAAAAGTAAGCATTACGATCAGGGATCAGAAAGGAAAAATTCTTAAATATGAAGTGATCAGAAAGCACGATTTAGTTGTGAAAAAATATGTGTTAGACAAATTCCCAAAAGGAACATACCAAGTGGAGGTGAGAAATGGGAATGAGGTTCTTACTAAAGAAATCACCGTTGAAGGAAAATCAACGAAGTGATAGGAGAATGTGATGTAAACTGTACACATCACAAAACCCATGATCATTCGGGTTGATTGTGGGTTGATTTTATTTTAAAAAGGCTTGTTTACGGATTAGACAAGCTTTTTTTGTACACTAATTTCTATGATGGCATTTATCGTGGAGGAATGTTAGACAAGTTCAACAAAAAAAGGAATTGCAATCGTACAATTCCTTTCAGGTGTGTCAAATTAAAAATTGGTCATGAAAAATTAATCATCATCCTCTTCGTCGTCCTCATCATCGTCTTCATCCTCATCACACTCACAATCGTCCTCATCTTCGTCACATTCTTCGTCATCGTAGTCATCGTCATCGTCCCAATCCCAGTCGTCATCCCAATCACTGAAGCACTCAAAGAATAAATCACACAATTCTTCGTCATTATTAACAACCAACGTACTCCCATCTTCTAAAGTGACTGAAACAGGAAAAACAAAAGTCGGCCATTCATCGCTATCCCAATTGGCTGGATCATCAAACCAAGGCGTTACCAAAGCATCCAACTCGTCATCGCTATTTACAGCTTGTGGTGCCTGATTAGGTATAATCACATCAACAGGATAGTTGATGGCAAAGCACGCTATGTCGGAACTATCCGCACTATTTGTTGTGGTGTTATTGGCTTGCTGCCTTAGATTTAAAAAGGAGCCAAAGTCACCATTTGCATTTTGAGTTGAATTTGTTGGTTCTACTCCGTTGTCTTCGCAAGAAGTAAGTGCAGCTAATGTTAAGCTTAGTATAAAAACTAAGGAATAAACTTTTTTAAATATCATCATTAATTGAAAGGATTTTAGTTAGTAAATGGTTGGGGATAGTTCATGTGATCACTGTTGAAGGTTCCCGTAGTTGTAATGAAGACTATCCTACAGCTATTCTCCCCTATGTATGGTGTAATTTTTTTAATTAATTTACTTTTTTTGTTTTAAGTTGTTGATAGTCAATTCCTTTAGTTTTGGTGATTTTTTGAGTGTATGATGTTTATTAGCTGGTTTCAATCTTGATCATGATAAGAGCTTGTCATTATTCGATGAAAAATGAAAAAAGAAACAAGGAAATGATTATTTTGCAGGGATAAGCAATTACTCCAAGTGCTTGTTGGATTTTTTAATGATCATATTAGTATTGAGATGCTTGTAAAGCCCAACCGCTTACTCATTTTACTAGGATACGTCGGTGTGATGATTAGCATAATTATGTTGATGTCACCTCGTGAAATTTCCTTAACTAAAGATTTATCTTTCAAGGTATTTTCTATTGACGATTTGCTCCCAACTCCTAAAGAGCCGAAGGTGGATTTATCGGCAATTAAAGCCTTAGAATCGAAAATTGATCGCTTGGAAAAAAACACGGAAGGTAATTTGGAAGATACCCTTCGTACTGCACAAGAAACGAAAGATACCTTACAACTGGTTCCAGAAAAACTGAACAAAGAAATCCAACTGCCTTCGGAGCATCCCTATGCACTCGCTAATATTTTTAAAGCCCTTCAAGGTTTGAGTACACAGGCTGAATTGATACGGGTGGTTCACTATGGTGATTCTCAAATTGAGGGCGATCGGATTAGTGAATATTTGAGAAATCGTTTTCAAAGTCGATTTCGGTGGTTGTGGGGTCGGTATGGTACCCGCAACAGAAATTAAGAATATTCGTTCTACGATGATGCATGAAAATTCGGAAAACTTTGTGCGTTATGAGGTTTTTGGGCCTTTTAAAAAGCCTTCTTTGCATAATCATTACGGGTATTTAGGCTCGTATCACAAGTTTGCTTATCAGTTACCCGATAGCCTAAAAGGGGAAGAGCCCAAATGGGTTACTGGAAATTTATTGTATCAAAAACCTTATTTAAGAACGTATAAACGGATTAGTCAGGTCGAGCAAATTACCATTGCCTATCGCAATCGCTTTGCACCATTTGTCATTTCAGGCCATATCAACAAAAGGGATGTGGTTTACGATTCTTTAGGCTTACATGCAAACTTTTCCTTATGGAAAACGCCTGTAAGTCAAAAGTTTACCGAGTTTGACTTAGCGTTGAGAAGCAATGGCGATCCAGAAGTATATGGAGTTGCTTTTGATTGTAAATCTGGCGTAGCATTAGACAATGCTCCATTTAGAGGAAGCTCAGGCATAGAGTTTACCGCCATGAATAAAAGTGTATTGAGCCAACAGGTTAAAAAGTTGAATATCAAATTTATGATTGTCCAATTTGGCGTGAATGTAATTCCTTATGTGCGTACAGAATATGGGTATTACAAGAGAAACTTAAAGAAGCAACTGAAATTTCTGAAGTCATTATCGCCAGAGCTGGATGTTATTGTGATTGGCCCGTCAGATATGGCACGAAAAAAAGGGGAAGATTTTGCCTCTTATCCTAATGTTCCCGTATTGCGCGATGCCATGAAGGAAGCTGCTTTTGAATCAGGTTGTGCTTTTTGGGATTTATATGGCGCAATGGGAGGAAGAAATTCCATTGCTGCTTGGGTAGATTCGAAACCTGCACTTGCTAATCCTGATTATACGCATTTCACCCGTAGAGGGGCAAAGTTAGTAGGAGAACTGTTTTTTAATGCATTGATGAAGGAATACAAAAGTTACCTGTCGGGTAAGAAAGTAGCATCGTATGGAGTGGATGCAATGAAGCAGGAAAGTACCACGGATTCGCTCGAAAAGTCGAAATAAATAACAATGTACTGTAGTAGTAGGTGTACGGGCGGTACTTTCTTTCAATCGAGATGATCACTGCTTATACTAAACAAACTCATCATACACAATTTATAAACTGAATTAACCTATGAAAATCAGCCTTTTCTTTTTGATCGGCCTATACTTTTGTGCATGGGAAAGTTTCGGACAATGTAATCTAATTAGAAACCCAAGTTTTGAACGGTTCGAAACGGCTAAGCCTGCCCAATTTATTGATCAGCTGGCTGATTGGAAACTGTTAAAACCAGCAGAAGGGGGCTGTGTACATCCTGAGATTCGGTTTTGGGGCTACGATAATGCGCGAGGTGAACAAAGCCCTGTGCATGGTAAAGGATACATTTGGCTAAAATTAGGTGGGAAAAATATCGGCGAATACCATTCATTTGGCGATGTGAAGCGCGCATACATTTATACCGAACTTTCGGAGCCCATGATAAAAGACAGCGTTTATCAGGTTTCGTTTCATGTGAGCTTTGCCGAAAAGTCAAACCTGGCAATTGACAAAATCGGTGTGCATTTCTCCGATTCCATACTTTCAACAGACTATGGGGATTTCATACAGTTTTTTTATTTTCCACATGTTCAAAAGATCGGAAAGGTGTTAGAAGATCCTCATCAATGGGTGAAAGTCTCAGGAGCGTACCGAGCAAAAGGTGGGGAAAAGTTTCTAACATTGGGGCATTTTGGGGCCCAATACCGATTTAATTACACCTTTTTCAAAAAGAAATCTCATTTCCCAGAAGCATTTTATTTCATTGATCAAGTTGAAGTAACTCCATCTAAATACATTTGTAATCCAACCATTGCAGCGAGTCCGCGTGTAGAAATTAAAACCGATACCTTACTGACTTTTCCAAAAGTACAATTTAGAACAGGATCAGCAAGTTTAGCAAAAATCGCCTTTCCAGTGCTTGATCAAGTAGTGACTTTTTTGAATACCAATCCAAATTTAGTCATTGAAATCCAAGGGCATACCGATCAGATAGGTACCGCAGCTTATAACCTAAAATTGTCGAAAATGCGTGCAATTACTGTTGCCAAATACATTAAATCTAAAGGAATTGATGCCAGTCGAATTTCTCCCATCGGTTATGGCGATACCAAACCCATAGCTAGCAATGAAACTGAAGCAGGCAGGCAGCAAAATCGAAGGGTGATGTTTTTGATTAAGTATAAATTATAAACTGTTGAGTATTATGGATACTTATATTACTTTAGTGAGCAAAATACAAAGAAGCATATCCACCAATCAAACATGAAACTACTTAAAATAGTACAATCTTTGGAGGCGCTCTCCAATGAAGATCGTTTAGATTGTATATTGACATACTTAAAGGAATTTGATGTTCCGTATCAAATTCAAGATTATCATACAGGGGCAAATGTTTGGACTGAATCGGCTAAAAAGCCATACATAGGCATCTCCTCACATTTTGATGTAGTTCCCAACTCTCCTGGAGCTAATGACAACGCATCAGCCATTGCTGTATGTTTAGAGATTATTCGACGATATAAAAATTCCGAGTTTAGCAATTTTGGGCTTCAAGTATATTTTTTTGATGAGGAAGAAACTGGGCTGAAAGGGTCAAAAGCCTATGTAGAAGAATATGGAATAGATCATCTGTTAGGCTTGATTAACATGGAGTTGGTGGGCATGGGTGATCAGTTTGCATTATGGCCGCTTACGAACCACGATTATGGTAAAATTTTGCAATGTTTCGAACAGGTTGCGGACGGAAGAAAGTTAAAGGCAAGACGCTTTGATAAAATCGTTACAAATACTGCTGATCACGTCAGTTTTCGCGAAGCTGGTTTAGAAGATGTATTCACGATTACTTGTATCTCTGACCGAGATTTAGAAGTGGCACAGCATTACTACAAAGCCATGGAATTTGAAGTGGATGTGAGTACGTTAAAGTCGATACTTCGTGATGCACCTTTATTTGAGCATTATCATCAACCCACAGACCTTGCGCAACACCTTTCTGAGGCAAGTTTAGAAATGACGGCTAACACGATTTGGGAAACACTGATCAATTTAGATAATCGTAGGTATTAGGAATGTTTTTCCGATTGGGAACACCTTATTTTTTCATTTTGCAAACGATTTCGCTTAACTAAGCCCTTTTTCTCGTTCTTTTCTTCAGAATTTTGCCGAACTTTTCAATGAATTACAATGATAATGGATATTCCATATCCTGATAATTGTCAGAAAATCTGTTTCGTGCAAACACCTAGACTTTACTAAGTACTACACACAAATTTTTAAGGTATTTTTTAAATCAAATAAGCATAAATGGCAGAGATTAAAGCCTGTATTTTTGATTTGGACGGGGTAATTGTGGACACCGCCAAATATCATTACAAAGCTTGGAGGAGATTAGCCAATGAATTAGGCTTCGATTTTACTGAAGAGCAAAATGAACAATTAAAGGGGGTGAGTCGGATGGAATCACTCGACATCATATTAGACATAGGAGGAAAAACCCTAGATGAACAACATAAATTGGAATTGGCGGCTAAAAAGAATGATTGGTATGTAGAGTTTATCGATCAAATGAGTCCTGAGGAAGTATTGCCTGGTGCAGAAAGCTTTTTACAAGAATTAAGAGCGGCTGGTGTTAAAATTGCTTTAGGATCGGCAAGTAAGAATGCCATGCGCATTTTGGAACGCGTAAATATCACCCATTTTTTTGATGCCGTGATTGATGGGACGAAAACCACCAAGAGCAAGCCAGATCCTCAAGTATTTTTGATGGGAGCCGAAGCACTAGAAGCAAACCCAGCAGATTGCGTGGTGTTTGAAGATGCATTGAAAGGCGTGGAAGCAGCCAAAAATGGAGGAATGCATTGTGTAGGGGTAGGAGAACCTCAGGTGTTGAATCAAGCTGATTTTGTGATTGGCTCATTAGCCGAAATCAATTTATCAGGATTAAAAAAGCAACTCAATTAATAACTTATGGGCTTATATTTTTTTCGAAATTGTCAGAATTTAAACATATATAGAAAATGAAAGACTATCTGAAGAAGGACGAGTGGAATGTGATCGAAGAGGGGTTTATTCCTGAATATAACCGCATATCTGAGAGTATCTTTAGTTTAGGAAATGGAAGAATGGGATTGAGGGGAAACTTTGAAGAGCAATATTCTGGAGATAGTCTTCAGGGTTCGTATATCGCTGGTGTTTATTACCCTGACAAAACTAAAGTAGGTTGGTGGAAAAACGGTTACCCAGAATACTTTGCCAAAGTATTGAATTCAGTCAATTGGATTGGCATTAATTTCTGGATTTATGGGGAAGAGGTAGACCTTGCCAAATGTGAAATCAAAGAGTTTAAGCGGATTTTACATATGAAAGAAGGTTATCTGGAACGTGAATTTATTGCCAAGCTACCAAGTGGAAATGAGATTGCCGTAAACGTCAAACGTTTTTGTAGCATCGTAGATGACGAAGCGGGAGTCATTCGTTATGCCATCAAACCATTGAACTTTAATGCGAAGTTTACCATTGTTCCCTACCTCGATTTTGATGTAGTAAACGAAGATTCCAATTACCAAGAAAAATTTTGGGTAGAAGTGGATAAGCAAGCGGATACCGATTGGGCTTATGTAATGGCTTCTACCAAGAAAACAAATTTTAATGTATGTGCAGGGATGATCTTTGACATCGAAAGGAATGGAGAAATCATTGACGTTGTACACAACCCATACAAACGGGAAAAATTTGTTTCGCAGAGTACAAAAGTAGAGGCTAAGAAAGGGGAGGAAATTGTAGTCTACAAGTATGCGGTGATTACAAATTCGATGAACTATGCCACTGATGAATTAGTGGAGGAAACCCATACTCACCTACAACGCATTGTTTCAAAAGGATATCAAAACTTATTTGAAGAACATGTGGCTGCTTGGGCTGAAAAGTGGAAAGATAGCGACATTGTGGTAGAGGGAGATGTAGCAGCACAACAAGGAATTCGTTTCAATATCTTCCAACTCAATCAAACATATACTGGTGAAGATGCACGCTTAAATATTGGACCTAAAGGTTTTACTGGAGAGAAGTATGGTGGGGTAACCTATTGGGATACAGAAGCTTACTGTTTACCTTTCTTTTTGAGTACTTCATCAAGCAATGTAGCCAGAAATCTTTTGGTGTATCGCCATAATCACTTGCAAAAAGCGATAGAAAATGCAGAGAAATTAGGCTTTAAAGATGGGGCAGCACTCTATCCGATGGTGACGATTAATGGTGAAGAATGTCATAATGAGTGGGAAATTACGTTTGAAGAGATTCACCGAAACGGGGCAATTGCCTATGCCATTTACGATTACATCAGATACACAGGTGATCAGGAATATTTAATCGAATATGGAGCTGAAGTATTGATTGCCATTTCAAGATTCTGGGCACAGCGGGTAAATTACTCAGAGCGAAAGAAAAAGTACGTGATCTTAGGCGTAACAGGGCCAAATGAATACGAAAATAATGTAAACAACAATTGGTATACCAATACCATTGCTTGTTGGGTAATGAACTATACCCTAGAAGCCATTGCTTATGTGAAAGATAAAGCCTTTAATCAATTCAAGAAATTGGTGCAAAAGGTACACTTCAATGAGCGAGACGAGACGAGTAACTGGAAGCGCATCATTGATAACATGTATTTCCCTGAGGATGAAGAGTTAGGGATTTTCTTACAGCAGGATAACTACATGGATAAGGAGCAGGTGTTGGTGAAAGACCTTCCCGCCAAACATCAACCCATTTGGCAAAACTGGTCATGGGATCGCATCCTTAGGTCGTGTTTCATTAAGCAAGCAGACGTGCTCCAAGGCTTATACTTATTTGAAGAGCGTTACGATGATGAAACACTTCGCCGAAACTTCAAGTTTTACGAACCACGTACGGTACATGAATCTTCGTTATCTCCTTGTGTGCATGCAGTGTTGGCAGCAAAGCTAGGTATGGAAGAAAAAGCTTACGAAATGTATCTCCGTACTGCGCGTTTAGATTTAGATGATTACAATAACGATACCGAAGATGGTTGTCATGTAACGAGTATGGCAGGTACTTGGATGGCCTTTGTGAAAGGCTTTGGCGGCATGAGAATTAAAGATGATTTATTAAGCTTCAATCCGATGATTCCTACGCAGTGGGATTCTTATATTTTTACTGTTGGTTTCCGAGGAACGTTAGTTCGTGTAAAAGTCACTACATCAGAAGTGAAAATTCAGAATAATGGTGATGAGGATATGGAGATTTTAATTTATGGAAAATATAAGAAGGTGAAAGCAAACTCCGTAGCAAAGATTTCCTTAAACGCTAATAAAACGAGAAAGGCAGTTACTGCTTAATAGGTCAAACTACACAGTTTATTGCTCCTTAGTTGATTCAAATCAAGTAAGGAGCTTTTTTAGTGACAAAGCCCATCTAAACCTTAGTTAGTGTTGCTGTAATTTTACACTTCCACCCATCCCCAATTTTTACCAAAAAACAAGCTCCCTTCTTTATTCTGGCGAACAATCTGTAATATTGATCTCCACATCAATTTTGGGTATACTTAATTAGAAGATATACCTGACTAGCTTCGTTTTATCTTATCTAATCAAATTACTACAACATGAAGAAAGTATTACTCTTAGTGCTTTGTCTTTGTGCCTTTCAGTTAGATGCTCAAAGGAGAAGAAAAAGAGGGGAAGAATCTAAACAGGAGGAAAAGACTAAAAGTACGATCAATTCGGGAACGCTTAGTGGATTAAAATTCCGCAATGTAGGGCCTGCACTTACCTCTGGTCGGGTCATTGACTTGGCAGTAAATCCTGATAATCCATTTGAATATTATGTAGCAGCGGCTTCTGGCGGAGTATGGAAAACCGTGAATAATGGAACTACCTTCAAGCCAATTTTTGATCGGTATGGCTCGTACTCCATTGGCTGCATTACCATTGATCCAACTAATCCGCATACCGTTTGGTTAGGAACTGGCGAAAATAATGGCCAGCGTAGCATTGCCTATGGCGATGGGGTATACAAGTCCATCGATGGCGGGAAGAGCTGGAAAAAAATGGGTTTAGAGAACTCGGAACACATTGGGAACATTGTAGTTCACCCTGAGAACTCAAATGTGGTTTATGTGGCAGCCCATGGACCATTATGGAGCGCTGGCGGAGATCGTGGTTTATATAAAACAACCGATGGTGGTAAAACTTGGGAACGCATTCTTGAAATCAGTGAACATACTGGGATTAATGAAGTGGTGATGGATCCAAGAGATCCTAATGTGATGTATGCTAGTGCTTGGCAACGAAGAAGGCATGTTTGGACGTTTATGAGCGGTGGCCCTGAATCTGCTTTATACAAAACTACTGATGGTGGTAAAACGTGGGATAAGTTGACCTCTGGCTTACCAAGCGTTGATTTGGGAAGAATTGGTTTGGCTGTTTCTCCAGTAAATCCTGATTATGTGTATGCCATTGTAGAAGCCGCACAAGGAAAAGGTGGATTTTACCGCTCTACTAATCGCGGTGCAAGCTGGGTAAAACGCAGTAGCTATACTTCAAGCGGTAATTACTATCAAGAAATTATTTGTGATCCTCAAGATGTGGATAAGGTATATTCAATGAATACGTGGAGTCGAGTGACACACGATGGTGGTAAAACGTTCAAACCTTTTGGTGATCGTCATAAGCACGTTGATCACCACGCGATCTGGATTAATCCAAAAAATACGGAACACTTCCGCATTGGTTGTGATGGTGGCGTGTACGAAACGTATGACGATGGTGCAACTTGGGACTTTAAAGCAAACTTACCCATCACTCAGTTTTATAAAGTGGCTGTAGATAATGCAGCGCCTTTTTACAACATTTATGGTGGTACACAAGATAACTTTAGTCTTGGCGGCCCCGCAAGAACTACGAATGCGGCTGGCATCGTAAACTCAGATTGGTTCATTACCAATGGCGGAGATGGATTTGAATCGCAAGTAGATCCTAAAAATCCGAATATTGTATATGCACAATCTCAGTATGGTGGTTTAGTGCGTTTTGATAAGCAAAGTGGACAATCCATCTACATTAAACCACAACCAGGCAAAGGCGAAGCCGCTTACCGTTGGAATTGGGATGCGCCTTTATTGATTAGTCCGCACAATAACGAACGTTTGTATTTTGCTGCGAATAAAGTCTTTAGAAGTGATGATCGAGGCGGTACTTGGAAAGCCATTAGCGGAGACTTGAGTCGCCAATTAGATCGTAATAAATTACCCGTAATGGGTAAAGTGTGGGGAATGGAAGCTGTCGCGAAAAATGCCTCTACTTCCATCTATGGAAATATTGTAGCCTTGGATGAGTCCGTGAAAAAAGAAGGGTTATTGTATGTAGGTACGGACGATGGCTTGATTCACATCACGGAAGATGGTGGTGGCAACTGGCAAAAAATTGAATCGGTAGCAGGCGTACCTGAGCGTACCTATGTAAACAGTTTAATCGCTTCACAACACGATGAGAATGTAGTTTATGCGGCATTTAACAACCATAAAAATGGGGATTTCAAGCCTTATGTATTCAAGAGTACCGATAAGGGTCAGACTTGGACTTCCATCTCTTCCAATTTACCAGAAAGAGGTTCAGTGTATACCATTGCCGAAGATCATGTAAATAGTAATTTACTGTTTGTAGGTACAGAGTTCGGGCTATTCGTTTCGGTAGATGGTGGCGGAAATTGGGCACAAATGAAAGCAGGCTTGCCTACTATTGCCATTCGCGACATTGCCATCCAAAAGCGTGAAAATGATTTGGTATTGGCGTCATTTGGTCGTGGGTTCTATGTATTAGATAACTATGCACCATTGCGCGAAATGAGTGAAGAGGTCATGGATAAAGAAGCGCATATTTTTGCTACCAAAGATTCTTGGATGTTTATTGAAACATTGCCATTAGGGTTGAGAGGAAAAGGCTTTCAAGGGGATAGTTATTACACTGCGCCTAACCCTAAAGTGGGTGCTACGTTTACGTATTACTTGAAAGAGTCGATTAAGACGATGAAGCAGAAGCGTAGGGAAATGGAGAAAGAATTGAGAAAGGAAGGCAAAGCGGTTCCTTACCCATCTTTTGAAGATATGCGCAAAGAAGATGTGGAAGAAAAACCATACTTACTATTTACAATCACAGATAAAGAGGGCAATGTGGTTCGTAAAATGAAGGCCAGTGCTACCAAAGGCTTGAAGCGAATTGTATGGGATTTCCGTTACCCAACTACGAGTCCGATTTCCTTGAAGAAACAGGATTTGAATAATCCTTTTGCGGGTGAAGATGCGGGTTATTTAGCCTTGCCAGGTGAATACAAGGTGGCGATGGCTAAGGTGGTCAATAATGAAGTGACCGAGTTGGTAGCTCCGCAGTCCTTCAATATTAAGATGTTGAATAATGCTACACTTCCTGCTGCCGATCGTCAGGCTGTTGTGAAATTCCAAGAGAAAGTGAGTGAGTTAGCGCGTATGGTTTCTTCAGCAAGTCGTGTGCATCGCGATTTGATGAATCGAATGAAGTATTTGAAAGCGGCAGTTCGCGAAACACCTAAAGCTCCTACAAGTCTATTGACTGAGCTTGAAGCCATTGAAACGAGGTTACAAGCGGTAAGCATTCAATTAAATGGCGATCGTAGCTTGGCGAGAAGGCAATTTGAAACACCTCCTTCCATTCAATCGCGCATTGGCTTTGTGGTATATGGGTTGTGGAACAACACAACTGCGCCAACGGCCAGTCAGAAAGAAAGTTATGAAATTGCGGCCAATGAGTTTGAACCTGTTTTGAAGGAAATCAAACAAATTGCAGAAACCGATTTGAAGAAAATTGAACAGCAATTAGAAGGTTTTGGAGCCCCTTGGACGCCGGGGCGTATCCTAAATTGGAATCGTGAATAAGCCTATTTAATGTAAGTATGAATAAAGCCAAGGTGGATGTACCTTGGCTTTATTCGTTTTGCGGTAGTTTTTAGTGTTAGCGCTGTATGATTACATTACGGCATAGCTTCACTACTCATTTATTAGAAAGAGGGTTAACTGTTTATATTCAAGTGATGTTGGGGCATAACTCAAAACCATTGAAATCTATATTCCTATTACAATACAAGGTGTAGTTAGACAGACAATTTGGATGTATAGCACATTACAAGTAGTTTTAAACCTAACAGTGACTTTTATACAGATTTGTAGGCAATTAAAAACAAAGTATGAAGCCAAACTTATTTAGATGGGCGACATCAGAACTTAGTCAAGATGCATTTCTTTGTTGGTTGCTTGAATGGGCAAAGCCTCAATTAAAAGGTGAACCACTTCATAAAACAGCTACAAAGTTCATTACAGAACTTTCGAGCCTTGACGAATCCGAAATTGACGAAATAGAAGTCAGGAAACAATATAAAAACATTGATATAGTTGTCGTAATTAATAAGAAATCTGCCATTCTAATTGAAGACAAGGTTCACTCGAAAAATCATAGTAACCAACTTCTACGATATGCTGAAATCTTAAAAGAAGAATTCTTAGAAAAGGAATTATCACTTATTTACTTAAAAACAGGCGACCAAAGCAATTATAGGAATGTAGAATCAAAAGGGTATAAAATTTTTAAGCGTAACCAGTTTTTGAAGCTACTCAACGAAGGGCGAGACAATGGGGTAACCAACGAAATTTTTATTGATTTCTTAAATTACTTAACGAACATTGATAATTCAGTAAATAGCTTTAAAACTTTACCAATAGACAAGTGGCATTGGGATAGTTGGAAAGGTTTCTACATAGAGCTTCAAAAAAGATTAGGACAGGGAGATTGGGACTATGTACCTCAAAAAAACGGTGGATTTCTTGGATTTTGGTGGCTTTGGGACAAGATGGATTTTAAGGAAACAGGTTTCGATTTCTATTTACAACTTGAGCATGGAAAATTCTGCTTCAAAATCATTCCATATGATGTCCAATTAAACCTAGAGATAAGAAACTACTATAGAAAGATCCTTTTTCAGTTTGCACAAAAAAACGACCTCAGAATAAAACGAAATGGAAGGTGCGTAAAAGGGAAAACAAAGACAATGACCGTAGCCAAGTTAACATCGAGTTATATACAGACTGACTCTGAAAATATTATTGACATGGATAAGACTATTGAGAAAATCAGGGGAATAGAAAATTTAATGAAAGAAATTAAAACGGCCCACAACAATGGCTAAGAAAACATAGGGCAGACAAGACTTTCAGAAGGGTTCGCTCATTTAACAAACCTACCTTTTGTGTTGCATTGATAGCAAATTAGTTAAGAACTATCTTTGCTAAAAGGAAAAAGATATACGATGGCAAAGAAACTAGTAAGATTTGATTGGGCAATTAAGAAGTTATTGAGGCATAAAGCTAACTTCACTATCCTAGAGGGGTTTTTAACTGAGCTACTCAAATTTGAGGTAAAAATAGAAAACATCCTTGAAGGCGAAGGGAACAAAGAAGAGGGGAGTGATAAGTATAACCGAGTAGATATTTTGGTAAAATCAGCTGATAATGAATTAATGCTCGTAGAAGTTCAGAATGAATCACAGGTAGACTACTTTCAACGGATGATTTATGGGGTTTCCAAGCTAATCACCGAATATATTAAAGAGGGAGAACCCTACAGCCAGATCAAGAAAGTATACTCGATCAACATTGTTTACTTTGGTCTTGGACAAGGCACAGACTATGTGTATGAATATGATGGTAAATTTATTGGTATTCATAATGGGGATATTCTCCAACCCACTTTGACACAGAAAAACGAATTCAACGTGGTGCAAGTCAAAGACATCTTCCCCAAATACTATGTACTGAAAGTCAACAACTTCGATAACGTTGCCAAAGACAATTTGGACGAATGGGTGTATTTTCTAAAAAACAGTGAGATCAAAGACGACTTCAAAGCAAAAGGCTTACAGGAAGCCGCAGAAAAGCTGAAAGAAGACACACTGACTGAAGAAGAGCGCATTGCTTACAGACGATTTCAGGAAAACCGTAGAATTGAGCGCAGTGAGATTGAAACAGCTCTTAAAGAGGGCGAAGAAAAAGGCATGAAAAAAGGGAAAGAAGAAGGTAGAAAAGAAGGTAGGGAAGAAGGTAGAGAAGAACGTGACATAGAAATTGTACTGAGAATGTCCAAAAATGGCTTTGATACATCGCAAATAGCGGAAATAACAGGCCTCGAAACCAAAAAAATTGAAGAAATAATTGAAAACTTTGCCTAGCAAGGTGTAATTGTCCATGTCTTGCGACTACTTCGTTACTGGCAATTAGGCTTAATAAGAATTAATAAATGGAACTACCAAAATATCACGAAACTTTTATACCGATTTTAGAAACGCTGGATTCAATTGAATCAATAAGCAGTCGAGAATTAGCTACTAGAGTTCGTGACAAATATTATTCGGACTTACCGAAAGAACTTTTAGATAAAAAAACAAGTACTGGAGCCAATACCTTAATCGACCGGATTCTTTGGGGAAAGTCCTATCTAAAAATGGGAAAGTTTGTTTTTTATCCTAAAAGAGGAAGGGTTCAAATTGGAGAAAAGGGAAAACAAGCTCTAGCAAGTGGGCAACTACTCTTGTCTGACTTACAAAATGACCCAGATTTCATTCAACATCGTTCGTCTGTAAAGAGCAAAAAGGATAACGAAACAGATATAGAGGCTGCAGATGTTGAAAGTGCTTCACCACAAGACTTAATTGACACTGGATTTTCGACAATTGAAACGGAAGTCAAAACGGAACTTCTTGACAAACTCAAAGAACTTGACCCTTACTTTTTTGAAAAGGTAGTCCTGATTTTATTAAAGAAAATGGGGTACGGAGATTTTATAGAAACTTCTAAGTCTGGTGATGGCGGAATTGATGGAATAATAAACGAAGACAAACTCGGACTTGAAAAAATCTACACTCAGGCCAAGAGATATACTGAGAACAAAGTTCGTGAAAAAGATATTCGGAATTTCATCGGAGCAATGAGTGGAGATACAACAAAAGGAGTGTTTATTACAACTTCAACTTTCGATGGTTCGGCAATCAAGAAAGCGAGAGAAGCCCACCATTCGATTATTTTAATTGATGGTCCTAAACTGGTTGATTTAATGCATCAATACAATGTAGGAGTTCAAGTAAAAACAACATACGAAGTAAAAGAAATAGACAACGATTTCTTTGAGGGTGAATAAAAATAACCAAGCCCAACATTGCTATATCTGTTAGCTTTCATGAAAACAATTGATAACTCGGACAGGGCTACTATGCAATACGCACCAAAACCATAGCCTAGACGTTACCGCTAATTAGCAAATAAGGCTCAACTACGATTTTCAGGCATGTTAAAGAGATTTACAGCCAAAAGTGTACAAGTCGAATTGCAAATGCTTCCATTTGGATTATTTACCACAGTTTCACAAGAATTTGGAAATTCGTGCGAGCATTCCCTGAAAATCATAGTTGAGCCATATCAAAACTTAAAAATCAGGTAGGAAATATTGGTAGTATCCGCTACTAAACCTTTTATCCTTTCCACTTAATATTACAGCCCATACTAGGAATCTGCGCTCCTGAAACGGCTTGACCTGCCAAGGTAGCATCTAATGCTGCGCGTAAATCCTTTCCATTTAATGGTGCTGGGCTACCAGGTCGCGCGTCATCCAATTGACCGCGATACGTACAAGCCAACTGATCATCAAATAAGTAAAAATCAGGTGTACAAGCAGCGTCATATGCCTTGGCGATTTCCTGAGATTCATCGTAAAGGTAAGGAAAGGGATAGCCTAGCTTTTCGGCAACTTCCTTCATCTTTTCAGGTGAATCTTGTGGATAGTTTTCCACATCGTTTGAGCTTATAGCGATAAAAGAAACGCCTTTCGCTTGATAATCGTTAGCAATCCTTACTAACTCATCATTCACATGAATAACGAAGGGGCAATGATTGCAAATGAACATGACTACCGTGGCTTTTGCTCCTTTTAATTCCGCTAAGGAACGCATATTTCCCGAAACGGTGTCAGGCAATGAAAAATCAGGAGCAATGGTGCCCAAAGGGATCATATTAGATGGTGTACGTGCCATAGTTTTTTATGAGTTACTCAAGTTAAATTCTTTCAAAAATGTTATGCATAAACCCGATCCCAATCTTTCCAAACGGGTTCATAACCCTGTTGCTGAATCATTTGGGCAATTTCCGCGGGACTGCGCTCATCGGAAATCTCGAATTGCTCTAAAGATTGGGGCTCTACTGCATAACCGCCAGGATTGGTTTTCGATCCTGCACTTATGGAAGTAATGCCTAATTTGATGATATTGTTCCGAAACTTCTCAGATTCTCGTGTAGAAAGCGATAATTCCACTTCTTCATCAAAAAGTCGATAAGCACAAATCAATTGAACCAATTCTTTGTCACTCATGTCTACTTTGGGCGGAAGGCCACCTGAGAATGGGCGTAATCTCGGGAAAGAAATGCTGTATTTCGTTTGCCAATAGGTACGTTCTAAATAATCGAGATGAAGTGCTGTAAAGAAACTGTCGGTCCGCCAATCTTCTAAGCCAAGTAATACACCAATTCCAATTTTGTGAATTTTGGCTTTCCCCAAACGATCAGGCGTATCTACGCGATAATAAAAATTAGATTTTTTTCCTTTCGGATGATGCTTTTTATAATCCTCTTGATGATACGTCTCTTGGTAAACCAGTACCGTATTTAGCCCATAAGGAATTAATTCTTCATAATCAGCTTGATCTAAAGGCTGTACCTCCATCGAAATGTGCGAAAAATAAGGACGAATTAATTCCAATGCTTTTTTGAAATAATCTAGGCCTACCGTTCGATTTGCCTCGCCCGTCACCAAAAGGATGTGATCATAGCCCATGGCTTTAATCGCTTCGACTTCTTGGATAATTTCTTTAGCCGTGAGTGTACGTCTCCTCACTTTATTATCTAAACTGAATCCACAATAGGTACAAATATTTTGGCATTCATTCGAAAGATACATGGGACTATACATTTGTATCGTATTCCCAAATCGCTTTAAGGTGAGCTGATGACTTAATTGTGCCATTTGCTCTAAGTAAGGCAGGGCAGCGGGCGAAACGAGCGCCTTAAAATCTTCTAAGTCTCGCCGAGGTTTAGCCAATGCGCGTTCCACATCCCGAGCCGATTTGCTGTAGATGCTTGCTTTTACCTCATCCCAACTGAAAGTGTCGAATAGTGTTTGGAAATTTTTCATCATTCGGTCTACTTAATCATCCAAAAATGCAGTAAGTGGGCTACTTGCAACGGCATGCCCTTGACTTTGTGCGAGTTGGGCTTCATAGGCCATTCTGCCTGCTTCTACGCCCATTTTAAATGCGATTGCCATCGAAACGGGATCGCCAGCTACGGCAATAGCGGTATTGACTAATACGGCATCGGCACCCATTTCCATGGCCTTAGCAGCATCAGAAGGACTGCCAATTCCCGCATCTACCACTACAGGCACATTACTCTGCTCAATAATGATTTCCAAGAAATCAAAAGTTTTTAAGCCTTTATTGCTGCCAATCGGTGAACCCAAGGGCATGACTGCTGCGGTGCCGACTTCCTCCAATCGTTTGCACAATACGGGGTCCGCATGAATATAGGGCAGTACGACAAAACCCAGCTTTACTAATTCTTCGGTTGCCTTCAACGTTTCAATAGGATCGGGCATTAAGTATTTTGGGTCAGGATGGATTTCCAATTTGACCCAATTGGTTTCTAAGGCTTCTCTTGCCAATTGAGCGGCAAATACAGCTTCCTTGGCCGTGCGTACCCCCGAAGTATTGGGTAACAAATTAATTTTAGGATGCCTTAAATGCAGTAGAATGTCATCTTGTTGATTTTCCATGTCTACACGTTTTAAAGCAACCGTTACTAGTTCAGAGTCAGAAGCAACCAAGGCTTCTTCCATTTTGCTGGCAGATGAAAACTTTCCTGTGCCTGTAAATAGGCGAGATTCAAAGGTTTTGTCTGCTATTTTTAAAGGTGTCATCCTTCCGTATAATTAGATAAAAGATTCTTGATTGAATTGATGGCTTTTGTTTGGTCGTCTGCATGTGTGATGAGTCCAGAGACTGCAATGCCATGCACACCTGTTGCCATAATTGGAGCAATATCCTCAAGTTGAATTCCACCAATTGCCAAAATTGGAATGGAAATATGTCGAGATTTAAGCGATTCAATAATTTGTTGATAGCCTTGAACGCCTAAAACTGGACTCAGTTTTTTCTTGGTCGTTGTAAACCGAAAGGGACCTAAACCTACGTAATCGACTCCATGTTGTGCATGCATCAACACATCTTCTAAAGTATTGGCCGTGCCTCCAATAATGAGATCATCACCCAACTTTTTTCGGGCTTCATCAGTAGGCATATCTTGTAAGCCCAAATGCACGCCATCTGCGCCAATTTCTTGGGCGACTAAAGGGAAATCATTAATAATGAGTTTAGTGTGATAGTCATTACATATTGCTCTTGCCTGTAACGCAATGTGTCGCAATTGAGTTGATTCGATGCCCTTGATGCGCAATTGCACCAAATCGGCACCTGCTTCACAGGCTTTTTTCAAAGCGCTGAGATTGGCTGTGGGACTGTCTCCCTGTGTGATATAGTGAAGTTTGGAAATCATACTGAATGGTAACCCAATAAGGTTGAATTACTAGCTAAAAAATTTGTTGTATACGCTTTGGCTTTGCTGCAAGCACTTATTAAATCATTTCCTAATGCTAAATAAGCTGTAATTGCTGCGGATAGCACACATCCAGAACCGTGTTTTTCACTAACGTCATCATGAGTTGGTTTAAACACGTGTACAGCTTCTTGCTGATACAGATAATCATGACCCAATTCATCGGGATGATGCCCGCCTTTCAATAGGGTAGGGCAGTGCTTACTTAACCAAGCACAGGCATATTCCGCATCATGTTCTTGGGTAATTTGTAGTGCTTCGTGGTAATTTGGAGTGAGCAAGGCCAAGCGTTTCAGAATTTTACTTGTATAATTTCCAAGTTGCTCATGTTCAAAATCAAATCCAGCTGAAGCTTTTAAAATAGGATCTAAGATAAGTTGAATGCCTGAGTGAGTATGCTTCAGGTAATCAATGACTTCACTTAGTGTTTCCCAATTTTTAATCAAACCTATTTTGCAGTAAGCTATTGGAAAAGTCTCTAGCAATGGTGCAAGTTGATCAATAATTTGATCAGCTTCCAACCAATTCACGTTTAAAAAGGTTCGATCTGTTTGAATCGTTAATGCTGTGCAAACCGACAAACCATAGACTTGCAAGGCTTCAAATGTTTTTACATCAGAAGTGATGCCCGCTCCACTGCTTGGGTCAAATCCTGCTATGCTTAAAACATAGGGGCGCATTGCGTTAACTGTTTTAAAGTCGTAAAGTTTTTAACCGCTAAATGAGGGGTTTTCCAGATGGCACCAAGTACTGCTGCTCCTGAAAATTGCATTTCTTGAATTTGACCAATATTACCTGCTTGAATTCCTCCTAACGCAATTACTTGAGTTTTAAAGTCCGTTTGCTGTAAACCTGCTTGAAATACGCCCGAATAGCCTTGTTTGGAAATACTATCAAAAACAGGACTTAAAAAAGCATAATTAAATAATCCATCCCATTGGGTTAACTGCGTAAGTTGGTGAAATGAAGTACTCAATACAATTCCTTTTTTCCTAAGCGCAATGAGTTCATTTACAGATTGATCTTCCCGATGCTTTTCCGTGAAATGCAAACCACCCAATTCAAATGTTTCTAATAACTCATGATGCGCATGAATGCTGATTTTAGCATGATATTTTGGATCAATGTGATGAAGAAAGCTCTTATAAGCTCCCATTGTCCAATCGGGTTTGCGCAAATGAAATCGTTCCAAACCTGCTTCAAAAAGCAAATGGATGAGTTCGATTTCACGATCCAGCATTGTTGGATTAGATAATACGATTAATTTCATAGCGGTTGGTCATCGTGATGATGGTTCAAGTATCCGAGTTCTACAACTGGATACTTGAACCAGTCTAATTAACTATAAATCTCACTTCCTTGGTCTACAAATTCTTTGGATTTGCTTTCCATTCCTGCAACCAAGGCCTCTTGCTCTTCAGTAAGACCATTCGCTGCCGCATAATCACGAACTTCTTGAGTGATTTTCATCGAACAGAATTTCGGTCCACACATAGAGCAGAAGTGGGCAATTTTTGCACCTTCCGCTGGAAGTGTTTCATCATGATATTCACGTGCCGTATCAGGATCAAGCGAAAGATTGAATTGATCTTCCCAGCGGAATTCAAAACGCGCTTTGCTCAAGGCATTATCGCGGTATTGTGCGCCAGGATGCCCCTTCGCTAAGTCAGCAGCATGAGCGGCTAGCTTATAGGTAATTACGCCATCACGCACATCCTTTTTATTAGGCAAGCCAAGGTGCTCTTTTGGGGTCACATAGCAAAGCATGGCTGTTCCAAACCAACCGATCATGGCTGCTCCAATCGCAGAAGTGATGTGGTCGTAACCTGGGGCGATATCAGTTGTTAATGGGCCAAGCGTGTAGAAGGGCGCTTCATGGCATTCCTTAAGTTGCTTGTCCATGTTTTCTTTGATCATGTGCATGGGCACGTGACCAGGGCCTTCAATCATGGTTTGGATATCGTGCTTCCACGCAATTTTAGTCAATTCGCCAAGGGTTTCTAATTCAGCAAATTGAGCCGCATCATTTGCATCGGCAATACTTCCAGGGCGTAAACCGTCACCCAATGAGAAAGAAACATCATAGGCTTTCATAATATCACAAATTTCCTCAAAATTGGTGTATAAGAAGCTCTCTTTGTGATGTGCCAAACACCATTTTGCCATAATTGATCCGCCACGAGAAACAATGCCTGTTACCCGTTTAGCCGTTAATGGAACGTAGCGCAAGAGTACGCCAGCATGGATGGTAAAGTAGTCAACGCCTTGCTCTGCTTGTTCGATGAGGGTATCTCTGAAAATATCCCAAGTTAAGTCTTCAGCAACTCCGCCTACTTTTTCCAATGCTTGATAAATGGGAACAGTACCGATGGGCACAGGAGAATTACGAAGAATCCACTCACGCGTTTCATGGATATTGGCACCAGTAGATAAATCCATGATGGTATCAGCTCCCCAATGGCAAGCCCAAACTGCTTTTTCCACTTCTTCTTCAATACTTGAAGTTACCGCTGAGTTACCAATATTTGCATTGATTTTTACCAAGAAGTTTCGACCAATAATCATAGGCTCAGCTTCTGGGTGGTTGATATTCGCAGGAATGATGGCTCTACCTTCAGCAACTTCTTTTCTAACAAATTCAGGAGTGATGAGTCCTTTGGGCGTATTGGCTCCAAAGCTATTTCCTGGATGCTGCATTTTAGCCAGCTCATCCTGTTGCTCAGCAATGCGTTGATTTTCGCGGATGGCAATGTATTCCATTTCTGGCGTGATGATGCCCTTTCTCGCATAGTGCATCTGCGTCACATTCGAACCCGATTTAGCGCGTAAGGGTTTTTGTAAATGCTTGAATCGCAGGTGGTCTAGCTTAGTATCGTTTAAGCGCTCTTGACCATACTTGGAAGAAATGCCTTCCATCGTTTCCACATCTCCACGATTCATAATCCATTGTTCACGAACACGAGGAATACCTTTCCGCACATCAATTTCAATGTTTGGGTCAGTATACGGTCCACTGGTATCGTATACCGTTACAGGAGGGTTTGGCGTGCCTTTACTGTTCGGTCCATTGAGTTTGGTCTCTGAAAGACTGATCTCACGCATGGCTACGTTAATGTCATGCAATTCGCCTTTCACATAGATTTTTTTAGATGCTGGGTAAGGATCGCGTGTAATCACGCCTTGCGATGGGATTCTGTCTTTTTTCATAAGGTATAAAGGTTATGCCAATCTCACTGGCAATCAATTCATTAAGATTTGTAAACCGTTTAAAGAATTTAAGTATCAAACTTGTTTAACACTCATTGATTTTGGGTAGGTAATGCCCCAAAAAACCAATGCTATACAAGCTCGTGATAGGTGTGCTACTTTACAACCGATCACACTGATAAAATGTTATTAACCACCTTGAGTAGCGGTAATAATCATGATTTTATCTTGATCGCTCAATTGAATGTGCTCCCATTCCGATTTTGGAACAATGGCCTGATTAATGGCTACAGCAATGCCTTGTTGAGAGGGTAAATTCAACTGATTTAATAGCTCCTGAATATTGATTTTTTCAGCAGTTTGATGCGGCTTATCGTTTACAATCACTTCCATAAATTTCCAGTTTAGTTAAAGGAAACAATAAACCTTAGAGGTGAGTATAGAGCGGCTAATATCCAATTTACCTATCTCATTATAGGCTTAAATTAGATCTTGAAATATGACTCACTTTTCCCTGCGGCAGTATGAGCTGCATCAGGTTCAAAGGGTATTATCTCAGCCCTCGTGATGGAGGACACCCCTAAAGTTGCTGTAAATATAAGTGATTTTCAGAATCACTTCCAAAAAGTACGGAATTTTGCGCTTTTTTCTTGTGAAAAAATGAAATGGAAGTAGTAATTTGTTTCATCGTTACTAATTGTTTCAAATAACGCTATTCATAATGAAAATTGCTATGGGGAGTGACATGCCTAGTGATGTTGCTGAAAAATTGATTCAATATTTAGAGAAACAAGCGATGGAAGTGACGCGTTTTGGTGCTTTGCTAGTAGGTGAGTCGGAAACGAGGTGGCCTGTGGTGGGATATCAAGTGGCACAAGCCGTTTTAACTCATCCTTACGATTTTGGGATTGTATGCTGTTGGACGGGCACGGGAATTAGTATGGCAGCCAACAAAGTGGAAGGCATTCGGGCGGCGTTATGTGTGGATGCTGAAACGGCTCGCGGGGCAAAAAAATGGAATGATGCGAATGTATTAGCACTGAGTTTGCGATTAACTTCTGAAGAGGTTGCTAAAGAAATTGTAAATGCTTGGCTCGAAGCCGAATTTACAGAGGATGAGGAAGATCAAAGCTGCCTAGCTTATTTACGTTCCATAGGAGGTTAGTTCAAGCCTAGAATTTGTCACTTGTTAAAATATGTCGTAAGTTCAACCGCTTCTTATAGTTAATTTTATGCAGTTTCATAACTGAATCAGCATTCACGCTTAAGGTATTTCCAAATCTATGAAAAACATTAACCTGCTCTCAGCTAATCAAAGACCTGAATTATTGAAAAAGCTTCGAACGGAAGAGTTTGATTTATTAGTGATTGGAGGAGGGATAACAGGAGCAGGGATTGCGTTAGATGCAGCCGCTAGAGGTTTTAAAACGGCATTAGTAGAAAAAAGTGATTTTGCCTCAGGAACGAGTAGTAAATCTACCAAGTTGATTCATGGAGGCTTGCGTTACCTCAAGCAATTTGAAATTGCCTTGGTACGCGAAGTAGGCAGCGAACGAGCAGTAGTGCATAAATTGGCGCCACATTTGGTGACTGCTGAAAAAATGCTCTTGCCCATCATCAAAGATGGCACCTATGGCAAATTACTGACTTCAATAGGCTTGATGGTGTACGATGTATTGGCTGGTGTAGAAAGTGCTGATCAGCGCATCATGTACACAAAAGAGGAAACCTTAAAAAGTGAGCCTTTGTTAGACGAAGGCTATTTAGAAGGAGGAGGATATTATGCCGAATATCGTACTGACGATGCGCGTTTAACCATTGAGGTGATTAAAACAGCAAATTTCATGGGAGCTGCTTGTGCAAA
>JBMYQA010000030.1:0-34286 GCA_049600855.1 Flammeovirgaceae bacterium
ATTAAGACAGGAGAGGTGGCCGAGTGGTTGAAGGCGGTAGATTCGAAATCTATTTTGGGCGTTCGCTCAACGCGGGTTCGAATCCCGCCCTCTCCGCCATTGAGAATTTTTTAGGAGAGGTGACCGAGTGGTTGAAGGTGCACGCCTGGAAAGCGTGTGTGCCCTAACCGGGTACCGAGGGTTCGAATCCCTTCCTCTCTGCGATGGTTATATAGATCATGTCTAACACTTTATCTTCCAAACTCTAATCTGAACTTTAAATAGTTAGTTATGAAAAAATTATTCGCACTACTAATGTTATTTGGTGCGCTCAACTTCGGAGCTACAAATGAAGCATTTGCACAAAATGAGACTGCTGTAGAGGATGCTTCTATGCGACAAGTCATCAAAGAGAAATTCATTGAAGGTGACTGGAAATTTATGAGCCCTGTATTGATCTGTTTGATTTTGGGCTTGGCCATTGCCATCGAACGAATCATTTCTTTGAATTTGGCTACAACCAACACAACCAAATTGATTAAAAAAGTTGAAGATGCCTTGGAAGATGGTGGTCCAGACGCTGCACTAGAAGTATGTAAAGCATCTCGTGGTCCTGTCGCTTCTATCTTTACGCAAGGTCTAATGAGGCACTCTGAGGGGATTGAAATGGTCGAGAAATCAATTATCTCTTACGGCTCAGTAGAAATGGGTAAATTAGAGAAAGGTTTAGTATGGATCTCTCTATTTATCTCACTAGCACCAATGTTAGGTTTCATGGGAACTGTAATTGGTATGATCGGTGCATTTGACGCTATTGAAGCAGCAGGTGACATTTCTCCTTCATTGGTAGCAGGTGGTATTAAAGTAGCACTTTTGACTACAGTGGCAGGTTTGATTGTTGCGATTATCCTTCAGTTATTCTACAACTACTGTGTATCTAAAGTAGATTCATTAGTAAACCAAATGGAAGATGCTTCTATCGCATTGGTAGACGTATTAGTAAAACACAAATTAGGAAGTTAATTATCCGTCACTAAAAAGCAATAAGCTATGACAATGGAAAGCTTTATGGTAGATTTAATGCTACCAGCAACATATTTTCTTTTTGGCCTTGCTATTTTGGCTGTGATTGGTGGATGGGTTTTTACTTCAGTGGCTAATCCAAAAGGCTTAATTAAGACTGTTATTGCAATTGTCGGTATCGGAATCATCTTTTTGATTGGATATAGCTTGGCTACTGGTCAAGAACATCTTGTTAAATCAGGTGCTGATACAAAGACCATTGATGCAGGTACTTCGAAATGGATTGGTGGTGCACTCATTACATTTTATGTGTTGTTTGCCGCTGCTATCATCAGTATCATTTACAGTGAGGTTTCAAAACTCTTTAAATAAACCATTATGTTCAACAAGAGAAAAGGTAGCAGACCGGGTGCAGAAGTAAATTCAGGCTCAATGGCTGATATTGCCTTCTTGTTGTTGATCTTCTTCTTGGTTACCACAACCATTGCTTCAGATAAAGGTCTTCCTGTAATGCTTCCGCCTAAAAAGGAGCAGCAAGAAGATATCAAAATCAAAGAGCGTAATATCTTTAATATCCTTGTAAACTCTAACGATTTATTACTAGTTGAGGAACAAGTAATGGATATTAGCCAATTGAAGGATGCAGCCAAGAAGTTTATCACTAACAATGGGCAAGATCCTGAGTCTTCGGAGAGTCCTAAAAAAGCGGTTCTTTCATTTAAAACCGACCGTGGAACAAGTTACGAAATGTACATCAAGGTTCGTGATAATCTAAAATTAGCATATGCAGAGTTAAGAGCTGCTGTACTCGAAATCAGTGTAGAGGAATACCAAGAGATTGTAAAAAATCGTAAAAAGGATCCTAAAGCTCAAGAAGACTATGATAAGGCTAAGGACGCGTTCCCTGAGATGATTTCAGATGCAGAGCCTTCAGACGTAGGTGGTAATTAATCCTAACAAGAACATTTAAAACAGAGTACTATGGGAAAATTTGGTTCAAAGACTAAAACAAGTCAGGAAATTCCTACTTCTGCTTTGCCAGATATCATTTTCATGCTGTTGTTCTTCTTTATGGTAACCACCGTATTGCGTGAAGTAACCCTTTTGGTAAAGAATGCACTCCCTAGTGCATCTCAAATCCAAAAATTGGAGAAGAAATCTTTAGTAACCTACATCTATGTTGGGGAACCTAAAGAAACAGAGCGTTTTGGAGAAGCTCCAAGAATTCAGTTAAATGATGTTTTGGCCGTGCCAGAAGATATTCCGCAGTTCATTTTTGAAGAAAAAGCAAAATTGAATGAAGCGGAGCGTGATAAGTTGACCGTATCACTGAAAATTGACAAAGAGGCGAAAATGGGTATTGTGAGTGATGTTCGGCAACAACTCAGAGAAGCAAACTCTCTAAAAGTGAATTACGCTAGTATTCCTGGAAAGGCAACCGAATAGGAATTTATATCCTTACAAAATACAAGAGGCAATCACACAGTGGTTGCCTTTTTTATATGAATCCTTTATAGAAGCTTTTGAATCAATTATAAGCCATTGTATTTTTGTGCGCTATGATGTTAAAGCTGAATGAAACAGGTGGAAAATGCCGTATTCATTTTGCTTACCTGCTTATACTAGTTCAAGCATTCGCTTAAACCAGAGTTATCACTAATTAACACCTTCTCCGTTTATGCATTATTTAGATACGCTTAACCCGCCACAAAAAGAAGCTGTATTACATACTGATGGCCCACTGATGATTATCGCTGGTGCTGGATCAGGCAAAACAAGAGTGCTTACTTATCGAATTGCACACTTGATTGAAAAAGGGGTAGAGCCGTTCAATATCTTAGCGCTGACGTTTACCAATAAAGCAGCGCGTGAGATGCGTGAGCGTATCGAAAAGGTGGTGGGTTCTGAGGCGCGTAACCTCTGGATGGGAACTTTCCACTCGGTATTTGCCAAAATTCTACGCTTTGAATCAGAATACCTGGGCTACAATAGCAACTTCACCATTTACGATAGCGATGATTCAAAGTCATTAATGCGAGCAATCATCAAAGATTTTGGCTTGAATGATAAGCTGTATAAGGTCAATGTGGTGTTGCATCGCATTTCTACAGCTAAAAATAACTTGATTTCTTGGCGGGCATACCAAGCCAATCAGGAATTTAAGCTAGAAGATGAAATGGCTGGAAGACCCAAATTGGGAGAACTTTATCAAGAGTATTGCACGCGCTGTTTCAAAGCCAATGCAATGGACTTTGACGATCTCTTATTTAACACCAATGTACTATTTCATAAATTTTTGGATGTGTTAAATAAGTATCAGCATAAATTCAAACATGTCCTGATTGATGAGTTTCAAGATACGAATATCTCTCAATATGGCATTACAAAACTGCTTTCAGCCGTACATCGCAATATTTGTGTGGTAGGCGATGATGCCCAAAGTATCTATGCGTTTCGAGGCGCCAATATCCAAAATATCCTAAATTTTGAAAAGGATTATTCTGAACTAGTTACCGTAAAACTGGAGCAAAACTATCGTTCTACGCAAAATATTGTGAATGCAGCAAATTCCTTGATTTTACATAACCGCAATCAGCTACGGAAAAATGTATGGACAGAGAATGAAACTGGAGAATTTGTACACCTCACTAAAACACTGTCTGATGCGGAAGAAGGTCGTTTAGTAGCAAATACCATTTTTGAGCAAAAAATGGCTCATGGACTTTCTAATAGTGATTTTGCTGTATTATATCGCACCAATGCACAATCGCGATCCATTGAAGAAGCCCTCAGGCGATTAAGTTTACCTTATAAAATTATTGGTGGATTATCCTTCTATCAAAGAAAGGAAATTAAAGATGTATTAGGATACCTACGGTTTATGGTGAACCCTGCCGATGAGGAAGCCTTTAAGCGAATTATTAACTTGCCCAAACGAGGTATTGGAAATACTACCGTCAATAAAATTAGAGTGGTGGCAGCAGAAAAGGGCGTTGGGATTTGGGATGTCGTGAGTAATGCTGAAACCTATTTGGGTAAAGGACGAGCGGCTACTGCTATTGATAAATTTGCTACACTCATTAAAGCGTTTCAACTCACACTCAAGCAAAAAAATGCTTATGAAACGGCTGCCTATGTAGCTAAGCATTCTGGCTTATTAAAAGAGCTTTACGACGATAAAACGGTGGAAGGAAGAGTACGTTACGATAACGTGCAAGAACTCTTAAATGCGATTAAAGCATTTGTTGATGACGAAGAAACAGAAGACCCAAGCATTGAATCATTTTTACAACAAGCTGCTTTGGTAAGTACGGCAGACCAAGAGGTGGGTGATGACTCCATTACCCTGATGACTATACACATGTCTAAAGGATTGGAATTTAAGCAAGTGTTTGTAGTAGGCATGGAAGAGAATTTGTTCCCATCGCAAATGATGTTAGGCAGTAGGGAAGATCTCGAAGAAGAACGACGGTTGTTTTATGTAGCGATTACACGTGCCGAGAAACAGCTACACCTTTCTTATGCCTTACAACGTTATCGTTTTGGCTCACTCATTTCTTGCGAACCAAGTCGTTTTTTAGATGAGATTGATCCGCAATTTATATTTAGTGTAAAACCAAGTAAAGGAATGGGTGGAGATGATTTATTCAGTAATGCGCCTTCACAACCTTCAAACTTTACGCGAAACCTGAAGAAGAGCCCTTCTGAACGCAGGAGTTCTTTCACGCGTATTCCTAAAAAGCGAGCGCATAAAACTTCTGCAGATTTTAAGGCGAGTAATCCTGAGAGTCTGGAAAATGGTATGCGAGTAGAACATCAAAAGTTTGGCTTTGGCACTGTTTTGGAAATTGATGATCAAGGAAATAGTAAAAAAGCGAAAGTGAATTTTGATAATTTTGGTGAAAAAACATTAATTCTTAGCTTTGCGAAGCTAATGATACACCCAAATTAGTCGTAATCTCCAATTTTTTATTGTAAATTTGTTAAATTAAAATGCAAGTTACTATTGCCCAAAGTTAGATTCGTTGTGTAAGTAAGTGGAGCCTACCAAATTTATTGATGCTTGTACCTTGATGAAACAACAGCCCATCTAAAAACTACTCAAAAACTTTGGGGCAGCTAATTTTATAATCTTTCATATGGAATATAATACCCAAAAGGATCAACTTGTACTGAAAGAGTATGGTAGAAATGTTCAAAAGCTTGTTGAATACATTTCTAGTTTAGAATCCAAAGAAGAACGAACAGCTTATGCGCATGCATTGATCTCCTTAATGAAAGCACTTAATCCTTCTGTGAAGGAAAATAGTGATAACCCTCAGCGTATTTGGGATCACTTATATGTGATGTCCAATTTTAAGTTAGACATTGATGGGCCATTCCCAATGCCTGGCCCAGAAGTATTGAATAAACGCCCCGAAGCACTTGAGTATCGAACTGATGAGGTGAAGTTTCGTCATTATGGCCGAAATGTAGAATTGTTGGTGAAAGCCGCTTGTAAAATTGAAGATCCAGACGAACGTGAAGCCGCTTGCATTAAAATTGGTAAATTGATGAAATCATTCTACGCTTCATGGAATAAAGAAGTAATAGATGATTTAACGATCATCTTGCACATGAAGCAATTATCTAATGGGGTATTAGATTTAAGCCAACAGTTAGAAAAGGCAAATGGTAATTTATTCGATAAGCCTGGCAGATCTAATGATTACCACCACCGTAACAATGATCGCTATAGTGGGCACTCTAATAGAAGTAATAACAGACGAAGGGGGAAAAAACGGAGGTACTAATCCATTCCGCATACATTTATAGATGAAGCAGTTTATTCACCCATTGAACAAACTGCTTTTTTTATACACAATCTTTCAAATCCCAAGGCATGGATTGGTCATAAAAGATACTTCCATTTTCAATAGAAAGTGGTGAGGGAATGTTATTATGAAAGAGTTGTCCAGTGCCTAAACCTTGTGGAATACTTACCTGATGCATGGCCGTAAATTGTGCAATTGCATTTAACCCAATATTAGATTCTAAAGCAGAGGTCATCCACCAACCGATGTTTAAGGACTCCGCGAGTTGAATCCATTCATTTGACGAGGCAAAACCACCAACAAGTGTGGGTTTTAAGATGATGTAAGGCGGGGAAATGTGTTTAAGGAGCTGTTCTTTTTGTGAACGGGTAATCCCAATGAGTTCTTCGTCTAAAGCGATGGGTAATGGACTTTTTTCACAAAGCTCAGCCATAGCATCCCATTGTTTTTGTTTGATGGGTTGTTCAATTGAATGGATATCAAATTGGGCCAATCGCTGCAACTTATCTAAGGCTTCTTGCGGGGAAAAAGCGCCGTTTGCATCTACTCGTAATGTGATATCAGATGGGGCAAATTGTTTTCGGACATAGGCTAATAGTTCACATTCTTCATCAAAATTAATGGCTCCAATTTTCATTTTGATGCATTTGAAACCCGCATCTAGTTTCGTTTTGATTTGATCGTACATGAATGATTTGGTACCCATCCATACCAAGCCGTTGATCGGAATGCGAGCTCCTGAATTCATAAAGGCTGCATCATACAATAAACGTTTCCCCCCATTTGCTAAATCTTGAAAGGCCATTTCTAAACCCGTTAAAATGCTTGGAAAAGCAGCAATACCTTCAAGGTTATACAATTCCTGTAGGGAGTTGAGCTGAGCGGCTTTCTGACAGAAATGTGCTAACTGTTCTTCATAATCAGGCACATCATCTATGCTTAACTTTACCAAAGGAGCACATTCGCCAAGCCCAATCGTTTGAGGAGAGTTTGTATGGTAAATCGTAATGAAATACACATCGCGTTTGGTCATGACTCCGCGAGAGGTGCCTGCTTTAAACTTGAAGTGAAGCTGATGGTACTTGTAACGGATTTGATAGGACATAACGTTAGTGAAATAAAACAAGATAGCGATTGATGGTTGGTAAAAGTAATGATGTAGCGCACTTTATAACAAACTCTTTGAAAAAACTGATCAAAAAATATCTCATTCCGTAATTGATCTACGTTAAGTAACAAAAACCACCAACTGTTTCTTAATTCTAATGGATGGCTTTTTTGTCAATAATGTTGTTTTCATAAGGGGAATTACCTAGATTTTCAAATGGATTTCCTGATTTTTCAAACGATGAAGTTCGCCAACTTCTGCTAAAATACTTTTAATCATCATGGGTCAATTGCTTAAACTTGGATACGTTGATAAAGGTTGTAAACCAACTGATTTAGACGAATACTTTAGCTGGTATCATTTTGGGCTGCCATTACCCAATAAATTAAGAGGGGAAAAAAATGGCTATTGGGCTAGTTTTAAGGAGATTGAGGGAAATCATGTGAAAGAAATCCAGACGTTTTTTCGACATGCTGGCTTTTTCCCTTATGGCGATATTGATGGAATTTACGGCTATCGTTTGCTTTCGGCTACGCGGCTTTTTCAGGATTATGTCCGTAACCTTGAAGGATTTAAAGATATTGGAAACCCGGATGGCATTATTGGAAATAACACCTATAAGCATATTAATCGTTGGAAAGCTGAAGGAATACAAGCGGATTGGGTAAACATCTCTAAAGATCACGCGTCAGAAGAATTTATTAAATGGATCAATTTCCTAAATAAAGTTCAAGCGCATTATCAACGTAAACCCTCTCAGATTGTACATTTGGTGAATTCATTTGAAGGAAAAACAGATACGCTAAAAATAGATGATTGGGATTTTCATCCAAAACACATCCATTTAGTTGGCATTAGACGACAAGAATGGTTGCAGACGGGAAAACGAGCAAATGATGACGTATTTATTCTGTTGATTAATGGCATGGTATTCAAGTTTTATGGCTCTACCGATCCGAGTCAGCGAATGGCTTCGCGTAGAGATGAGCCATTTTTGGTGCATGGTCAGCACAATTACGGTTTTGGCTGGCACCGCTTGAAAAATAAGGGTGAAAAATGTTACCGCGCCTTTAGACCTGCCAAGCATGGGGTGTTGGTGTTCAGAGACATCAATGACGATAATGCATTGACAGAGGAGGATATGAAGAAGGTGGCACCGAATAAAACGATTAATGTCCATTGGACAGGCCATGGCACAAGTGTGTGGTCTGCAGGATGCCAAGTAATTTGCGGAAAAGACTACATCAATCATCACGATCAAGTGATTGACTGCTCTGAGTATTCATCGCCAGGTTACAGCAGTTTAGGGCCTAAAACCAAAGGCGCTTACAACGTAATTGCCGACTTGATTTCTGTATTTGTAGAATCAGGTGTTCATGCCGCTAAATACACGCTATTGTACGAAAAAGATTTAGCCATTGATCCCATTATTGGCGAGGACTATGCAGAAAAAGTATTAGCCAGAATGATGTAATGTGATCATCTCCGCCCTAAAAATGGATGGAGATGAGCAATATTAATTTTTCTCAGGAGTTTCTAAGGTTACCCCAACTGCCAAAATACCAGGGAGTGTATCTAGGCGCATGTATTGTTTAATTTTGAACTGATAATCTCCTGTAGCGGGAAATTCATATTGTTCTAATAAGGGCAATTTACTATCGAAAATACTTTCACCACTTCCCAAAGGCACTCCAGTATCAGGATGCATGAGATTGGCTTCTTGCAGCGAAGAGCGGAGTAAGTTCCCTTGTGCATCAGACAACTCGTACTTGACGTACAAATTATAGTAAGGATAATCTAAATTGTATCGGATATTGTAAAACAAATCGTGTGGTTTGCCTTGTTCAGCACGAAAATTAAAAATAGCCATAGAGTCATAATGCCAATTATTGGCTTCTAAATCCTTGAATTCATTGTATACAACTCCATCGTTACATGCCCATAAGCAGACTAAACAGGCAAAAAGCAAAAATCTCTTCATGAGGTAAAATTGTTTTTTACAAACATAATTCGAAATAAGTAATTGGACAGAATTATGTTTAATAAAACTTCAGAAAGATAATTGTGTTCAATTACTTAAGTTTAAGAAGAAGTAGATGTAGCATAAAGCATTTGCAATTCCATAATTCGCTTAATGATTTCGTTAACGGTATCGCGTAATTCGCCCCCCATTCTTAAGTATTCCATCACTTGCTTGTCTTTTAAGAAATACAATTGTGCGAAATATAAGGGTTTACAAACCTCTTTAAACTTTGCTTTCCCCCACACCGAATGATCGGGAATTTCTTGTTGAAAGTAATTCAATACAAATGTATGTTCGCCAAAAGCAATTAACATCATGATGTATTCCTGATGAAGTTTGCCATCAAACAAAATAAAATCCATATCGAATAAAAAAGCTTCAGCCGTTTTTAAAGATGCTGATAAATTACCTTTCCACAGTTCAATTTTGGCTTTTAAGGTAAGGTAGTTGATTTTTTCCTTACGATGAATGGCTTTATTTACTGCTTCATAGGCTAAATCTCTTCTCATACGTTGTCTGAACAAGAAATCGGCCAAAAAATAAATGGTATTAGCTGTACCAATTTCTAAGATGCTAGGGTATAGCACTTCTGCTTTGGTAGGCTCTCCCAAACTTTCAACATATAAAATGGCTAAGGAGAGTGAGGTAAGCCCTTTTTTACGTTCGGTAATGCGAACTTTTTGCTGATTGAGGTCCATAATTTGTTCGAGTAACTCAGGATGGTATGCGCCATCAACAACTTCCTCATTTGCCATATTTTCTTGCACTTTTTTCCAATAGCGAATCTCCTGATCACTGGCATCAATAGATTTGAGATAGCATTCTTCTGCTTTTTTAGGTTCTGCCAAGTTGTAGTGATACAAACTGCCCATCATCTCATAGACGTAATCGTTTTTGTTCTGTATGCGGGTTAAACGCTCCAATGCGGCCGAAAAACGATGTTCTTGGTAAAGGTCACGCGCTTCAGCAAACAGCTCGCGTGAAGACTTCGATAGCTTATGCGAAAGTGATTGATCGGTTTGATTTAAGAATTCCTTCGTTTTTTTGAGCAATTCCTCCTGCAATTCCCAATCGATGAAAGTCACATTGGCTAATGCTTCACTAATGAAATAGGCCGCTCTAGGATTGTAGGCTTTATTTCCCATAGCTTGCATGTGTTGCTGTGCGCGTGAACCCAACTCTTCTTGATTCTGGCACCAAGCTTCAAAAAAACTGACTAGCCAACGCACCCGACTTCGCCCAATATGCCTTCCCATGCGCATGAGGTACCAAATATTAAAAAAGCGCTCAGTAAGCAAATAGAGGTGATTTTTGGTATTGGTTTTTATAGTTTCTATCCAACCCGCTTTTTCTAGTTTACGGAGTTGGGCAGAAATGATTTTACTTGAAATTAAAGTTTGTTGGGCAATTTCTTTTTGACAACTTTTTAGTTGTCAATGTAATGTTTCAAGATTTATTGCAGGTTCTTTTTTGTTATACACTCAAATCACTTCCTAGTTAAAAACCATAGTTGGATAGCACCAGTAATTCTCATTTTGTTCATTTTAGTTATAGAACCTAACTAAGAGAGTCATGTCTTCTTCGTTAAAAGATCATATTCTGTTAGTCTTGTCACAATATGATTCGAAAATCCTTCTAACTTTGTGAAGTTTTGAATTTGTTTAACTCGCATATTTTATTCTAGCACATATGATTGTCATGTATACCGATGGAGCATCGAGAGGAAACCCTGGGCCTGGAGGCTATGGAACGGTGTTAATTTCTCAAAAGCATCAGCTCCGTAAAGAATTTTCAGCGGGTTACCGAAAAACGACCAATAATCGCATGGAGTTATTGGCTGTAATTGTGGGTTTAGAAGCATTAAAATTAGCTAAAACGCCTGTATTAGTGTACTCAGATTCTAAATACGTGGTGGATGCTGTGGAAAAGGGCTGGATTTGGGGCTGGTTAAAAAAAGGGTTTCAAGGAAAGAAAAATGGCGATTTATGGCAGCGATTTATTCGGGTATATAAAAAGCATGACGTTTCCTTTAAATGGGTGAAAGGGCATGCGGGTATTCCTGAAAACGAACGTTGTGATCAATTGGCTGTAGAAGCCGCTCAAAGTCCTAATTTATTGATCGATCAAGGATATGAACAAAGCATGGCCTGAGTAGGTAATTAAGTAATATTGAATTAATATTGTTATCTTGCGGGCATTATCTTAAAATCAAATAAGAACACAATCATTACGAGTGCATGGAATCATGGGAAACCATAAAAACATGGTTGTTAGAAGCGGATGCTTTTGTATTGCTGACAGGAGCAGGGATGGGAGTGGATTCAGGACTTCCTGATTACCGAGGTACTTCTGGGCAATGGGGCAAAGTACATAGCGAAACAGATAAATCGGTATTTGAGGTTGTTAATCCTCAAAATTTTTCTGAAAATCCCGAATATGCATGGAAGTTTTTCGTTGCTCGTATGAAAGAGTATGAAACGACAACACCACATGCGGGATTTCAGATTTTATTAGATTGGATAGAACGCTTTGAACTGGATTATTTTGCATTGACCTCTAACATTGATGCGCATTTACAGAAAGCAGGTTTTGAGGAAGACCGAATACGAGAAGTGCATGGATCGTTGCGGCATTTTCAGTGTGAAAATCCTAAGGTGTCTGATAAAATCTGGAAAAATGAAATTCCTGTTGATGAATTGATAGAGCAAGTGAATCGTGGGGAATACCCAACGTGTCCTTTTCAGGGTTACCTGCTCGGCCAAATGTATACATGTTTCGAGATACCACTTATGTGAATAAGCGATCTCGTGAGCAAAAAGACCGATTCATGCAATTTTTGGATCGGAATAAAGGAAAGCGATTTTTAGCTTTTGAGATAGGCTCTGGCCCTCATGTGCAAACCATTCGGATAAATACGCGAATGGTGCGAAAAGAATATCAGGCGAGTGTGGTTAGAATTAATCCGCACCACTTTAAAATTAAAGCGCCTGGCATTGGTTTAGGAATGGGAGCATTAGAAGCATTAGAGAAAATAGATCGCTATATCTCATAAGTTAGAACTTCTAAATTTTTAATGACTGAAGCACTCATGAGTAAAGATAAGGGAGCTCAACGGATTTTGTTGGTTGATGATGAGCGGGATATTTTAGAAATATTGAGCTATAATTTAGAAAAAGAGGGCTATGCCATCAAAACAGCAAATGATGGAGAGTCTGCTATTCAAATTGCCAAAAACTTTAAGCCACAGCTCATCATTATTGATATTATGATGCCTGTGATGGATGGGGTAGAAACTTGTAGACGTTTGAGAGAAGAATCGAGCCTCGATAATACGTTTATTATGTTTCTTACAGCACGCTCAGAAGAATATTCTGAAGTGGCTGCTTTTGATATTGGTGCTGATGATTACATTACCAAACCCATTAAACCAAGAGCATTAATCAGTAGAATTAAGGCCCTATTTAGAAGGGGAAGTAAAAAAATTAAACCCGAACAAGATGTAATTGAAATCGGGAAGTTTAAGATTGATAAAACAAGCTACATCCTTTATGTAGATGGTGAAACAGTCACACTTCCTAAAAAAGAATTTGAATTGCTTTACTTTTTGGCCGAAACACCTAATAAAGTATTTACACGCGATGAGTTGTTACAAAACATTTGGGGCTCTGATGTATATGTACTTGCGCGCACAGTAGATGTACACATTCGGAGGGTACGTGAGAAAATCGGCAGTGAATACATTCGAACGGTGAAAGGGGTAGGCTATAAATTCTTATTTGAAGAAGATTAATGGGCAATCAGAGCGTTTATCGCTAATGAAACCTTTTGTTCATATTCAAAATTTGCATCCTATCGTAAATGTAGGCTTACTTTGCGATAGGATGTTTTATTTTAGACAAGTTCTTAACAAGGTTTCTTAATCCATTCATTATGTTTAATACACCTAAGGCAGTTTCCTTGCTGTTGTCTTTCTGTATTTCTCTCATTACAGTGGCATTTTTGTCTTTAGTAAACAACATTTCTATAGAAGCTTTAGTGGTTGCTGCTACCTTGTCGTTTGCTTCCTCCTTTATCCTGATTTACCTCACCTTTAAGTTTTTGATATTCAAAGAAATAGAAAAAGTTCAGGAAGAGTTATCACACTTGTCTCACGATACGGATAATCAAACGAATGGACACCAATCGGGGAATCCGTTAAAGCAAATCAATCAGGAAATTGTAGATTATGTGTCTAAAAAAGAAAGTGAGATAGATCAGCTGAAGCGATTAGCGGATTACCGCAGAGAGTTTATTGCCGACATCTCTCATGAGCTTAAAACCCCCATTTTTGCTGCCCAAGGCTATGTGCTTACCCTACAAGATGGCGCAATTGATGATAAAAAAGTTCGGAATAAGTTTCTGAAAAAAGCAGCCAAAAGCTTAAATCGCCTTGATTCTTTGGTAACAGACTTGTTAACACTTTCTCGGATTGAGTCTGGCGTAAGTACCATGAATCTACAAATTTGTGATATTCAGGCACTCGTATTAGAAGTATTTGAACAATTGGATGGAAAAGCACTTAAGAAAGAGATCGAACTTAAGTTAGAAAAAGCCTACGAGGAAGGTTTGTATGCCATGGCAGATCCCGATCGTATGATGCAAGTGCTGATTAATTTGATCAATAATGCGATATCGTATGGTCATGAGAAAGGTTGGGTAGAAGTGGCCTTATATGAAGAAAATGATAAAATACTGGTAGAAGTGCGCGATAATGGTCCGGGCATTGAACGCGAGCACCTCGATCGGGTATTTGAGCGGTTTTATCGAGTAGATAAAAGTCGTTCGAGTAAACAAGGTGGTAGCGGACTAGGATTAGCCATCACCAAACACATCATTGAGAGTCACGATTCGGTGATTACCGTAGAAAGTGAATTAGGAGAGGGAACGGTATTTAAGTTTAGCTTAGAGAAGGCTTAGGGAAAGCTTTGAAAAGAAAAATTAGTATTTATTGTAGTTAAACATTCTTTTAATTTAATTCTTAACTATATTTACGTAAGTGCTTACGTAATTAAATTACATTATACCTTACTAATACTGCTCGTGAATAACTTTTACAACACATTAGGCAAAATGGCTTTGGGAAGCAGGCTGAGAAGATTGAGTGAACGACTATCGGAGCAAGCATATAAAACATATGAGCTATACGATATTCAAATTGAGCCAAGGTGGTTTCCTGTTTTGCATGTGTTAGCTCAAGGCAAAGCCATGACGGTTACTGAGATTGCCGAAATCATCGGGCATTCCCACCCTTCGGTGAGTCAGATGGTGCGCGGCATGTCTAAGGCGGGTTATATTCAATCCAGTAAAGATAAAAAGGATGGACGTAAGACCTTTCTAACCTTATCTGAAGAGGGAAAAGCCTTAATAGCACCGATGCGTACGGCTTGTCAAGACGTAGAAAAAAGCGTAAATGAAATGTTGAAACAGACGCATCATGATCTTTGGGAAGGCTTAAATGAATTGGAGTATTTATTAGAGCAAGAGGATTTATTTCATCGCGTAAAACGCTTCAAAAAAGCGAGAGAGTGCGAAGAAGTAATCATTATGGACTGCCCACCCGAACACTACCAGACATTTAGCACCCTAAACTACGAGTGGATTGAGCAGTATTTTACGGTAGAAGAAGGTGATCGTTTGGCTTTAGATCATCCAAAGAAATACATTATTGATAAAGGAGGGTACATTTTGGTAGCTGATTATCATGGAAAAATTGTGGGGGTATGTGCATTAGTGAAAATGAGTGAGGAACGTTATGAATTATCCAAAATGGCAGTGTCACCCGAAGTACAAGGAAAAGGCATTGGGTGGAAGCTTGGAAATGCCATTAAGGAAAAGGCTAAATCGTTGGGAGCGAAGTATGTCTACTTGGAAAGTAATACCAAACTGATTCCCGCACTGAAGCTCTATCAAAAATTAGGCTTCAAAAAAGTGAAAGGCGAACCTTCTCCTTATGCCCGCGCTAATATTCAGATGGAGGTAACATTATAACAGTTAATCCATCAGGTAAATACTTAACTACTCATTGCATTTTAATGATGGGTTTGCAATCATTTAAGGAGTGAACGCACAACGAGTTAGCATCTAATCGTTTTACAAGAATAAGAGACTGTTGTGAAAATTGCCTAAAAAAAATCAAGCATATATTTCCAAACAGCCGCTAAGAAAACCGTTAAGGGCTAACAGAATGGTCAGTAAACGTTATCCTATTACGAACAACATAAGCTATGCAAAATTTAGGGAGCACTAAGGTCTATATACGTCCCATTATGACGATAGACAATGAGGCATTATTCAAGGTAATTGAAACCGTCATGTATGATTTTGTCACCTGTGGAGAAGGAACGATTCTCTCCGATCCTACAGCCAGAAATATGGCGGCCTGTTATGAGGAAGATCGAGCAGTCTATTATGTAGCCTTTGTGGATGGTAAATTAGTTGGTGGCTGTGGCATTCGGCAACTGGCAGGGGCAAGCGAAGCGTATTGCGAGTTGCAACGCTTGTTTTTATTACCAGAGTCGAGAGGTACTGGCTTGGGGCATCAATTAATGCAATTGTGTATGGATAAGGCCGTAGCGTTTGGTTACCGCTATTGTTACCTCGAAACATTGGAAAATATGATAGCAGCGCAAAAACTCTACAAAAAATGGGATTTTATAGTGATAGATCAGGCACTGGGCAATACAGGGCATGGTGGCTGTAATGTGTGGATGTTGAAAGAGTTTAACCCAAGACAGTCTATTAAGCAATGCTTCTATAAAAAGTATTGATGGCTACTGGGCAATTCACCAACTAATCAGAGTGCATCTTACCTATTTTTGATGGCTTCCAGAAATTTCTTGGGGGGTGTCATATATAAGCTGAACTTCATAAACTGAGTGAGCTCAGGTTGTAAATCTACAATCTCATTATCTTGAAACCCTTGAGGATCAGATACAAAGAAGTTGATGTAACGTAAACCGCCATATTCAATTCCAAACCAAAGCCAATCGTGAATTTCTCGATCAAACCTGAGCTTTGCCCGAACTTCCGATTTGCGAATTTGCAGGTTGTCGAAACCTTCCAATAGTTCATCTACGATGTGGTAACTAGCACCAGAGAGTTCCGTGGTGAATGTTAAAAACATCTTGTTCGAAAAACCATAACTCAAGTTGACTGATCGAGGCAGCGTCATTTGGAGTTTGAGGTGTTTATTAAAAAAGTGTTTGTAGGAAAATACTGGATAAATTCGCGGAGAGCCTAAATCGTAGCCGCCTAGTACACCCCAACCAATTTCGGTTCTGGGGCTTTTTTGGGTGGAATAAATGACAACTCCCGACACTTTGAGTAAACGAAGCAATGCCCGGCTTTTATAGGTATCCCCATTGAATTGAATGCCAAAAGAGCCTTGAATGGTGTGTTTATTTTTAGTGGTCCGTTGGAATAAAACATCAAAGCCTGTTCTTCTTAAGCCTTTATTTTCCAATTGCTGGAAAAGTGGGTAGTTCGTATTGGTGATATCTTCGAAGCGAAATTGCTCATGGCGATATAGAAATCCAAGTCCAAGTGCCCAGCCATCTTTAATGTAAAAGGGAAATCTTGCTGAAAAATCCCTTCTTAAATTTTCTCGAATGTCTGCATGGTCGTTTCCAAATTGATCAGATTGTGTGGCTACACCAAAATCACGAATAGTGGTGAGCGAAAGATTAATCAGCTTGGATTGAGGTTCATAAAATTGAGGTAGGGAATCTGAAAGACTTTGTTGGGCTTGAGATGGAATAGCCATCATAAGCAAAAGAATGATCCTCCCCCAAAAATACCATTGCTGCGTCATATCCTCTAATTTAATCGGAACGAACCCGCCAAGGTAAAGGATTTCAACTAAAAAAATAACTCCTGCGCTTACGAATGAATCAGCAGCAGGAGACTTGAGGTTTCAAAAGTAGTACACCGTGTGTTACTTTTGATAATAATACAGTTCCTCCGTTTTGCGACCAGTTGGCACTAACTTTTTGCCATTCCATCGCAAATACGTCTTTTTGGTACTGTTCTTATGCCGTTCCTTACCATTTTTATATTCGGTATCTTCATAACCTTGGTATACCCGAATGAGGGTTCCTCGGATGCCTTCCATATCTGAAGGATAAATAAAGTAATGACCTCCACTCGCCCAAGCATCACCAGTACCCGTGAGGGCATCAGCATGATGAAGCTTTTGACCATCCCAGAAAATGATGCTTTCTGCTGTTTGGCAACCGCAGCCACCCTCACACGGGAAACGGAAGGAAATGACATCGTCTACCGGCAAGCCTTTATTTCCTAAATTTTGAATATCATTGGGATAAACCCTATTGGCCCATGCTGGAAAGGTTAAGCGATCGATTTCTTTGCCAAACCGCAAGGCCCGAATTTGAAAGGTTCTTGTCAACTCTTTTTGACTTTTCCAACCCATGACAAATTTGACATCTGGGTCGCCATTACTACCAAAAGCTTGTTGGGCAATAAACCCTCCCCAAACCCACGCCTTGTGAGCATCCGTTTGTACTTGATACCACTCACTCACAAGTCCATTTAACGTATCCTTATTGGCAGATTTTGCAAGAAGTGTTAAACGCGTTCCAATTGGAGCGACATCAACCGCAGTGCAATCTTTAGATGGGCATTTACGAAGCAGAACGCTATCAGCAAGTAAGTAATAATTGGGCATTTCTTCGAGTATACTATATTCTTTCACCACCTGAAAATAAGCCCCAGGATTGATCTGTGCATGGGTAATGAACGGTAGGAAAAAGAAGAAGAAGATTAACTTTTTCATTGCTAGAATTGATTTTGTATGAGGCTGCAAAATTAGGTTAAATGCCATGAAAATAGGAGCCTATGAATAAAAGATAAAGACTTTATATTTGGTGAATTAGTGTTAATAAGTGCTTGATTATTAGTGTATTAATTTAATTTAAGGTGGACTTTTAAAACGTTAGTACTAAGCATGATGTTAATGGGCAGGTCATAAAGTGATAGCTTGAATTTTGTTGTAATAAATGATGTGGTAATGCAATTTTTTCGCGTGCTCGTTGTTAGGCTTTTTTGCCTAAAAAACATAGTCTAGTCAAATTATTTCCAATTAAAGTACTATATTTGCCAGAAATTAGCTGTTAATGAGTGTTAATTATGAGTTTCTGCTCAATTCATTTTTATGTAATAAATAGCTGTTAATATCACATATTATTACTTAACAATAGCGTACTGAGGTATAATTTAATTTGCTTGAACCAAACAGATGTTATCATTCCGAATCTCATTTCCTATGATAGCTTTATTTCTCTTGATAGCTATCAAAGCGATCAATCAGCCTGTGCGCGCTGTATTACACGAGATGGATACCAGTAAACAGGTGAGCCATTTTACAAACCTTGCGGCACAGGAATTAAATAAATATCCAAGCATTGCACGCGACTATGCCGAAAAAGCCTTAAAGTTGGCGGAACAAACGGGCAATCAGGAAGGCATTGCCTTGGCTTTATCTCAGATCGGAACGAGCTATCGGCTTCAAACTCTTTATAAACCAGCAGTTGCTTATTTGTTGAAAGCCTATCGCATTTATGAAGAGTTGGATAATCAAGAAGCGATTGCCGAAGCGCACAATGAAGTCGGCATGATTTATTGGCAGCAAAACGATCTGGAAAAGTCCATTAAACATCATGAAGCTGCGCTCGCAATTGCCCAAGAAGCTGGGTCTGATCAAGAAATGGCAAAAGCCTATAAAAATTTAGGGGTTGTTCACTTTTATAAAAAACAATATCCAGAAGCGTTAGCATTTTATGATCAGGCCTTGTTAATGAGCAGAAAGGCCAATTTGAACGAACTATTTCCCATTTTATACAATAATATTGGGATTGTATATGCGCATTTGGAGCCTTTTGAAAAGGCCTTACCCTTCTATAAAAAGGCGCTGGTCATGAATCATGATTTGAAAAATACACAGCTTGAAGCTGCCATCTATGATAATATTGGCGATGTTTACCGACTGATGCATCAATACGATACCGCTAAATGGTATTTGGAAAAAGGTTTAGAAAAGGCGACAGAAGTGCAAGCCATCAATCGGATGATTGAGAGTCAAGAAAGTTTGTACCAGCTGTATCAAATGAAAGGAGATTTCCAGCAAGCATTAAAACACTTTCAGGCTCAGGTGATGTTGAAAGATAGTTTCATTAATGTGAATAACAGTCGCCAAATCGCGGAGTTACGAGCCGATTATGAAAATCGAAAAAAAGATCGAGATATTCAATTGTTGAAGCAGTCGGAGGAGTTGTTGAAACAGGAACAGAAGTTTGATAACCTACTCATGCTTGCTTTGTTAGGAGCCATGACCTCTGTCATCATTATTTCAGGTTTAGTATTTCACTGGCAACGCTTAAAACTTTGGAAGCGGCAACAGCTCATAGATCGGCAAGCAGAGGAACATCAAGTGCGGGAGGCGCTGGTACAGGCTTCGTTAGCGAATGAAAAATTAGCCAAAGAAGGGTTGGAAAGAGAAATGGATTATAAAAATCAGCAAATTAGTGCTCATACCTTGCACATTGTTCAGAAGCAGCAGTTTTTAGAAGAAATGCGCGAACAAGTATTGGCGATTTCCCAAAAACCAACTGCTCCACAAATGAAGAAGCTCCTCAAACAAATTGACCATCGACTCAATATGAATAAAGAGTGGGAGCAAATTAATCAAACGCTAGATCAGGTAAATGCGAGCTTTTTTACGAGGCTTCAAGAGTTGTGCCCTGCCTTAACGCCAAATGAGTTGCGTATCTGTTTATTGGCTAAGCTTAATTTTAGTATTAAGGAGATGGCAATGTTACTAAAAATCGCACCAAATAGTGTGGCCATTGCGCGTCATCGGGTTCGCAAGAAATTAAATCTTCCGCAAGAAGAAAACTTGAGTAAGTTTATGATGAATATTTGCTAACCCGATCATTGCTAGAAAAGAGGAACGCCCGATTAATTCGAGCGTTCTGTGTTGGTAGATATAGGTTGATATAAAAAGTAATTCATTCCAAAAGTTTTCACTTTCGAACCTGAACCATAGGTTGATATATGGTTTATCTTTTACTTTCAGAAGCAATATTAGCCCTTAATGCATTGACTTGCTAGTATGAATTCATAGTTGGTATTGAAACAGCTATAGGTGGCTAGCTTAAATTTATAATTGGTTGTATAGCGTCAGGCAAGTCATCAGTTAAACGCTACTTTTACGGAATCATACGCTTCTTTAGGTCTTCCATAATAATCAATGATGCTCCATGAAGGGCCTGGCCAACAATCGTTTAATTGCCAAAGTAAACTTCCCATACAGTGCGGCTGTTTAGCAAGATGTGCATCAATGGCAATTTTTAATCCTTTTGCCTGCACTTTTTGGCTGAGCATTACAAATGCTTCGAATGATTGAGGTTTGGGATAATACTGCTCAATATGTTGTGCGATTAGGCCATTTCCAATATAACTCTTCTGTCGATTTTTCATCGTTTCGGACGCTAATGACCAGCTCGTGTCAGCTGCAAAGGTTTGAATAGTTGCCAAGTTTGGGAAAGACTGAAAACCATACTCCACCATAAAACGTCCGACATTCTTTTCGAAGTTTTCGAATGGTTCACGACCGTGCCATACGCCCCAATAGTGCATGGAGCTGTGGTTAAAGTTTGCGGCTGTTCCCCAATTTGAAAGCGGACTGGTAGCAGTGTAATCTCTAGTAGTATCTAGTTCAGCCAATTGTGTGGGAATGAGTTCGTGGAAGAGCTGTTTGTAGGCCTTCCAAATTTCTGTGGAGTCTTTGGAAGAATAGCCATATTGTTTTTGCCAACCCCAGTTTTTCCAAGCAACCTCAATTTCATTATTTCCGCACCATAGGGCAATGGATGGATGATTACGTAATCGAATGATATTTTCGCGCACTTCTTCTTTAACATTTTTCAAGAAAGCGTCATTGTTAGGATAAAGACTGCCTGCAAACATGAAATCTTGCCAAATGAGAATCCCATTTTTATCACACAACTCATAGAATAAGTCATGTTCATAAATTCCACCACCCCAAACGCGAAGCATATTCATAGTTGCAGCTTTTACTTTTTGAATGAGTTGCTGGTAGTGTACTGGCTGAACGCGTGGTAAAAAGATATCTTGGGGAATGTAATTTGCCCCTTTCATAAATACAGCTTTCCCATTTAATTTAAAATAAAAGCTCGTACCAATAGAGTCAGGTTCATTAACGAGTTCAATGGTGCGAATGCCGTACTTTACAGCGGTTGAGTCAAGTAGTTGATCTTTTTGGAATACCTTGACGGTGAGTTCATATAACTGTGGTTCGCCTAATCCATTACACCACCAAAGTTTGGGATTATTCACCGTAAATTCTTGGAAAATGATGTTTTGACCATTTTTCAATTCATGAGAAATACGTTTATGATCGTCAACTTGCAATTGTACGGTATTCGATTGTTCAGCTGCGAAATCTGCTTCTATCGTAATTTGTACCACGATTTTAGCCGTATTGTTTTCAATTGATTGGGTAGCACAATAGACATCTTGAATACGCACTTGATTCCAAGCGTTTAATTGAACAGGTCGCCAAATTCCACTCGTGACAAATCGAGGCCCCCAATCCCAGCCAAAATGATAAGCCGCTTTGCGAGTAAAGGAACCAACTCTAGGTTCTTCCACTTCACTGCCTGAGGGTAAGCGGTAAGGATAAGCTTCATAACTTGCACGATTATAATTGATGGGTGAACGAAAATTCACTTCAAGTTGATTTTCTCCCACTTTTAATAAGGGCTTGACCGATGTTTTCCAACTTCTAAACATGTTGGTGGCAGTGAATAGCTCTTGCCCATTTAATACCACTTCGGCATAAGTATCTAGCCCCTTAAAATCAAGTTCAAGGTGTTGGTATTGGAGCTGTGCTTCCGTTAATTGAAAGGTATGGCGATAGTTCCAATCCGTTTTTCCAATCCACTGTAGTTGTTGCTCATTGTTTTCCCAAAATGGATCTTCGATTAACTGGTTGGCTAGTAAATCGGTGTGAATAACACCGGGAACCTCAGCAGGATACCATTGAGCCGTTTTCGCCTCATAAAATTCCCAATTCTTCGTTAAATCAAGACTGGTGGGTGGAGCAGGAGTTTGGGTACAACTCATGCAAATTAAGTAGAATGTGAGCCCAGTGAGTAATTTACAAATGGTCGAGTTAGTCATAGCGATCATCTCATTTCGGTTTAATGCACGTTGCTTACATAGAATAATGTTATTCAAATAAACGCATAAGTGCTGCTATTTTCATTTCGTCAATAGAAGATCGTATGCCCATGCCCAGGTTGCCTGTAGCATTGTGGGTTTGATGTATACTAAAATGCAAGGCATCTACCCCTATTGCTGCCAATTGTTTGGCATTACTTGCATTGACTCCACTTCCTACCATAATTTCAATGCTACCCTTGGCTTGTTGAACTAAGTTTTGAATTAAATCAATGCCCTGAATGGCCTTTGCTTGTTGCCCTGAAGTCAGCAAACGATCAAAACCTAAGTCAATCAGTTGGGCTAAGGCTTGATGAGCTTGGGCAACCAAATCAAAAGCGCGGTGGAAGGTTACGGTTAAACCCAAGTTTTTCGCTGTTTTGAGTAATCGTTCGTTATGTGTGAGATGCGGCATGTTGTGATTGTTCAAACAGCCAAATACAACGCCTTTTGCACCCGCTTGATGAGCAATGGTAATATCCTGCTCCATCATCACAATTTCAGCTGTGGAATACACAAAATCCCCCTCAATGGGTCGGATCATAGCATGAACTTCGATACCGACTTGTGTACAGCTTTGAATTAACCCGTAACTTGGCGTTAAGCCCCCAATTTGTAAGGCCGAACAAAGCTCTACCCGATCTGCTCCATATTTTTTAGCGGCAAGTGCCCCTTCCAGTGAATCTATACAATATTCAAATTTCATCTTACCACAATTTCATCAACAAAAATCCAAGCATGAGAACCTGCTGCTTCATGCCAATCAGGAACAGTCATGATACTTTGAGCGGTTACTTTTACATACCTTGCTGTTGCCGAGTCAAAGTTGAGTGGGAAACTTTCGATAAATTTACCTCTGGTTTTCGGTTTTTCCTTTGGCTTAAGTGTGCCGAGTTTGGTATAGTTTTTTCCATCCGTAGAGATTTCATAATGCACTGCTACAGGAAAAAATATCCAAGAGTTATTGTATTGATAATAATTGCTATTGAGGTAATTGATGTCTTTTTCTTTTCCCAAATCAATTACAATCGACATATCTTTTCCGAAGAAGCCTTGCCAGTTTCCATCTCGAAAATCAAGGGTTCCAACGCGGCCATTTACCAATCCTTGTTTACCACCAGCCGTGTAAAAATCACTGAAAGTAGCTTGATAGGTCACTGGTTTACCAAGAGCCTCATGAAATTCAAATGGCTGTAAAACCAGCGCTCCATAAGTTTGGCCGTATTTGACGGCTTGGATGGATAACTCCCCCGATTGAGCTAAAGGTAAAACTTTGGGTAATGGCTGATGGGAAGTCATGCTGCATGTATCGCAATTCCATTTATAGTTTAGGCTAATGTCTTTATTCCCAGGAATGCCTTTGATGCCAATAGCTTCGTCTGCAATATTCAGCTCAATGGTAGCAGGAAGGTTTTCTTGTCCATACTTGATTCCCATTTGCGTTAACACAGGGTAAAACTGCTGAACGCGATTGTAAAATGCTTCATAATCTCGCTGTTCAGGATAGCGCCATAAAACTTCAGCCATGGCGAGCATACGTGGAAATACCTTACTGTCAAGGGTGGATTTGTCAGGAACATATTCAGTCCACATATTGCATTCACCACCAAGGATTAAGCTTGCCTGGCTTGGAGCTAGTTCACTGGGAATCGGGTCAAAATGATAGACAGTTTCCAAGTCGATGGCTTGCAAACCATAATCGAGGTAGCAGTGCGTGTTTGGCGACATGATCACTTGATTCCCAGCTTTAGCTGCTGCAATGCCTCCCTTATTTCCTCGCCAGCTTTGCACAACGGCTGTGGTTGATAATCCGCCTTCTAAAATTTCATCCCAGCCGACTAAAACGCGCCCATGCCTTTTTAAGAATTGCTCGATTCTGCCTATAAAGTAGCTTTGCAGCTCATGTTCATCGTGCAGACCTTCATTTTTCATGCGCAGTTGACATTTTGAACAGTTTTCCCAACGGTATTTGGGCGTTTCATCGCCACCAATGTGGATATATTTGGAAGGAAATAATTCCATGACTTCTGTTAATACATCCTCCAAAAACTCGAAAGTGGAGTCATTTCCTGCACAATAAATTTCTTTAAATACGCCCCAATCATTCACAACTTCTACTTGTTCGCCCGTACACGATAAGTGCGGGTAGGCGGCAATAGCTGCTTGAGAATGGCCAGGCAGTTCGATTTCCGGAATCACGTCAATGTGTCGTTCTGCGGCATAAGCTACAATTTCTTTGATATCCGCTTTGGTATAAAAGCCTCCATACCTTTCTCCCGTTTTTTCTGTTCGCCAAGCACCTACTGAAGTGAGTTTGGGATATTTATCAATTTTAATGCGCCAGCCTTGATCTTCTGTGATGTGCCAATGGAGCACATTCATTTTGTGGAAAGCCAGCAAATCAACGTATTGCTTTACAACTTCTTTATCGAAAAAATGACGCGCACAATCCAAGAGTAAACCGCGGTGTTCAAACTTTGGTGCATCAACGATTTCTACTTGGGGTAAGTACCAAGCAGCTCGTTTTTCTGTACCCTGAAATGCTGGCATGAACAATTGCCGTAAGGTTTGTATGCCACGCATCATTCCTTCGGGAGCACTTGCCGACAGCTCAATTTTAGCAGCTGTAATGGCTAATTCATAAGCCTCCGCATGATTTAAACCTTCTTTTTGAAGTAATAAAATCGCATATTCACTGTCTGGAGAGTCAGATTGCTTGAGGTCAAAGCTTGATGATGCTTCTACTATTTTTTTGAGGTATTGGGCTTCAGCTTGGAATGGATGATCAGCATAAATGGAAGATGGAGCAGCTAGTTTGAAATAACCATCATGTACTTGAAGCTTTTGCGGCTGGGGAATTAATAACAGGGCATCTTTTTGTTGATATTGGATATTTTCTTGGCAGGAGAAGCTAAAAAGTAGACATGCTAAAAAGCATGTTAGCTGGTAAAACCATTTCATAATCGTATAATCTTGGTTGCTTAGGTAAAGAGTGGGAGCGCCAAGTTATACTTGTTCGAGCGATTTTACAAATGACACTTATTCCATAGAATCGGGGTTTGCAAGCGCCAATTCTGAGGCGGAAATGTGATTTATTAAACCAGTTTAATGAAATTTTTCTTGAATCTTTTTTACTTGTGCCTCACATTTATTTTGTAAATTGTAAGTGAAGTGTGACTACATCCTTTACAGATCAGTTCTTATCCAATTTGACACTAAAACTACCATTACCATGGCGACAAAATACATAGATATCGAAACCCTCAAGTTTATCCTTTATAACGTTCATGATTTAGACAGCGTATTGGCTCAGGAGCGCTATGCTGAATATGACAAGGAATCCATTGACATGTTCTTAAACTCTGTGAAAGACTTTTCAGATCGGGAACTGCATCCTTATTTTAAGGAAATGGATGAAAAACCTGCGGTATTTAAAGATGGCAAAGTAGTTGTTCACCCACAGGTAGCGGTGATGATGAAGAAAGGAGGGGAAATGGGCTTTATTTCTGCAGTATTTGATTACGAAGATGGCGGTTTACAATTGCCTTTTATTGCCCATACTGCTGCTGGTTATATTCAAGAAACGGCAAACAATCATTTACCTGGATATACTGGACTTACGCAAGGGGCAGCAGAGTTGATCATTCATTTTGCAAATCAAGAGCTTAAAGATACCTATGTGCCTAACATGCTTTCTGGCGAATGGGGCGGAACCATGTGTTTAACAGAACCGCAAGCGGGAAGCTCACTTTCTGATGTAGCTACGAGTGCCGTACCTACGGATGAGGGCTATTACCAGATTACAGGGCAAAAAATATTTATCTCAGGGGGCGATCACCAATATTCAGAAAACTTTGTACACCTGCTATTGGGTAGAATCAAAGGCGCACCTGCTGGAACGAAAGGCATTTCTTTATTTGTAGTGCCACAGCATCGCCCTGAAGGTGGAGGCTTGGTTTCGAATGATGTCATTACCGCCAGTGATTTTGAGAAGATGGGGCAAAAGGGATATTGTACTACCCATTTGATTTTTGGTGAGCAAGAAGATTGTAGAGGATGGTTGGTTGGTGAAGCCAATCAAGGATTGAAATACATGTTCATGATGATGAATGGCGCGCGAATCAGTGTTGGACGTGGAGGTGCCGCCATTGCGATGGCTGCTTATCAGGCTTCGTTAGCTTATGCGAAGGAAAGGCCACAAGGTCGGAAAGTTGGCAGTAGTGGTGATAAAGACGTTTCAAAAGGGCAATCGCTCATCATTGAACATGCCGATGTACGCCGAATGCTATTGTTACAAAAAGCGATTTCAGAAGGTGCATTGAGCTTGGTCTTAAAAGCTGCTAAATACCACGATTTGAAAATTACGCATGCTGATGAAGACAAGCGTAAAGAATATGATTTACTTTTGGAATTACTCACCCCAATGGTGAAAACATTCCCTGCGGAGTTTGGCTTAAAATCAGTAACCAATGGCTTGCAAGTACTAGGTGGTTATGGATTCTGTACCGAATACATCCTTCAACAATATTACCGCGATATTCGCATTTTCTCGATTTATGAAGGAACTACGGGTATTCAATCCATGGATTTATTAGGTAGAAAAATCCCAATGGCAGGTGGAGCAGCGTTGAAATTACTTTCAGGTGAAATCATGCAAGTGATTCAATCGGCTTCTAACCATGAGGAGTTAAAGCCTTATGCGGGTAAATTAGGAAAGAAATTACAGCAAGTTCAAGAAGTGTTAGGGCACTTATCAAAATATGCCAAGCAAGGAGATTTCCAACGTTATTTGGCCGATGCCAACATCTTCATGGAGTTCTTCAGCCACATCACCATTTCGTGGTTATTATTAGAAATGGCTGAAAAAGCGAAAACGGCTTTAATGACAGGGGATAAAACGTATTCAGAAGCCTTTTACGAAAGTAAGGTTCAAACCATGAAGTTCTACTTCAAGTATGAGTTGACACAAACCAATAGCTTAGCAGAAATCTTGATGGACGAAGAAAGCCTCACGATTGATGCAGGAAAAGAGGTGTTTGTATAAATCCTACTCAAGTTAACTGATTTAATTGTCTGTCATACTGATTGGATTGGCTACCGATGTAATCAGTATGACAATTTTAATGCTATTCCCTAACTAACCTTAACGCATGCAAGTAGACAACAAAGTCGTCATCATCACTGGAGCGGGCTCTGGTATTGGTGCTGCCAGTGCCAAACTTTTTGCCCATCACCAAGCCAAAGTAGTCGTTTCAGACATCAATCTCACCAATGCCCAAAAAATAACCGAAGAGATTACTCAAGCAGGAGGAACTGCCATTGCAATAAAAACAAATGTTGCCAAGTACGAAGAAGTAGAAAGTTTGATCAAACAGACTGTAGAACAGTACGGAAGATTAGACGTGATGGTCAATAATGCAGGAATTGGCCCCAAACAAATGGCGAAAGTAGACAAACATACCTTGGAAGATTGGGACAATGTGATTGCCGTAAACCAAACAGGGGTGTTTTATTGCATGCAATTAGCCTTGCGGCAGATGTTGGAACAAGGCAGTGGAAATATTGTAAATATTGCTTCTTTGGCGGGTTTAAAAGCTTCGGGAAAAAACCTATCGTACAGCGCCAGCAAATTTGCCGTAGTGGGTATGACCAAATCAGCAGCATTGGAATATGCTTCTAAAAATATACGAATTAATGCCGTTTGTCCTGGATATACCCAGTCGGCTCTGCTCGATCATTTACTGGGTATGCGAGAAGATATGGATAAAATGCTAAAAAGCATGATTCCAATGAAACGTTTTGGACTTGCTGAAGAAATTGCCCAAGCAGTAGTTTGGCTCGCTTCAGAAAACTCATCATTCATTACAGGACAAACCATCACCTTGGATGGAGGTACTTCGCTATAATTCAAATCGACATGTCCAAAGAGGAACATACGAAAGAAATACGGCCAGATTTGGTGGAGCTGTTTGAGCGGAAAACTTATCTGTATGATGCGCACCGACCAGAAGCAGTGGCAAAGCGTCATGCCAAAGGTCAGCGTACAGCGCGTGAGAACATCCTAGATTTATGCGATGAAGATAGTTTTATTGAATACGGTTCGCTAATTGTGGCTGCCCAAAGTGCGCGCAAATCTCAGCAAGAACTGATGGAACAAACTCCAGCTGACGGTTTAATTACGGGCATTGGGGCTGTAAATGGGGCGTTATTTGAAGGAGAACAAGCCAAATGTGTCGTCATGAGTTACGATTACACGGTGCTCGCAGGCACACAAGGAGCGTTTAATCACAAGAAAACAGATCGGATGGTGCGCATTGCCAAAAAAGCGCAAAAACCGATCATCTTCTTTGTGGAAGGAGGTGGAGGAAGGCCTGGCGATGTGGATTATTATCCCATTTCTGTAGGAGGTTTAGACATCATGACTTTTGTGGAATTTGCCCGTTTAAGTGGAAAAGTTCCCCGTATTGCCATTGTTTCAGGCTATTGTTTTGCTGGAAATGCAGCTCTTGCAGGTTGTGCGGATGTGATTATTGCTACGGAAAATACTTCTATGGGCATGGGTGGCCCTGCTATGATTGAAGGGGGAGGGTTAGGCAAGTTTCATCCTAAAGAAGTTGGGCCAGCTCACCTGCAAGAACAAAATGGCGTGATTGACATTTTAGTCAAAGATGAAGCTGAAGCGGTAGCTACAGCTAAAAAATACCTTTCCTTTTTTCAAGGGAGCATCCAAGATTGGACTTGCCCAGATCAACTCAAATTGAGAGATGTGATCCCTGAAAATCGAAAGTTTGGTTACGATGTAAAAAAGGTCATCGCAGCGATGGCAGATGATGACTCCGTGTTAGAGTTGCGAAAATTATTTGCCAAAAACCTCGTGACCGCCTTCATCCGAATTGAGGGAAAAGCATTAGGAGTGATGGCAAATAATCCCAGACATTTGGGTGGGGCAATTGACAGTGATGCGGCAGATAAGGCCGCTCGGTTTATGCAACTTTGTGATGCCTTTGGCATTCCCATCCTATCGCTGTGCGACTCGCCGGGATTTATGGTGGGGCCAGATTGTGAAAAAACGGGGATGGTTCGGCATGCATCACGCATGTTTGTAGTTAGTGCCTCATTGCGTGTGCCCGTTTTAACTATTGTGCTGCGCAAAGCCTATGGCTTAGGGGCAATGGCGATGGCAGCAGGAAGTTTTCACGAATCTTTCTTTACCGTGTCTTGGCAAACGGGAGAATTTGGGGCTATGGGATTGGAAGGAGCGGTGAAATTGGGCTTTCGTAAAGAGTTGGAAAAATTAGAAAATCCTCAAGAACAGGAAGCACTTTACGACAAATTGGTGCATGAAGCTTATCAGAAAGGAAAAGCCATACAAGCTGCTTCATCCTTAGAATTCGATGAAGTGATTGACCCAAAAGATAGCCGAACCTGGATTGTGAATGCATTAACAAGCATTCCCGAAACTACTTATAAAAATCAACCGCATCGAATAGTCGATTGCTGGTAATTTATAAAAGCTAGAAATCAGATTTTGAAAGTTCGTGATAAACACTATCAAATGATATGAATTTCAAAATGCAAACTTCCAGCTTCTAAAAATGAAAAACAACATCATGGAAACATTAAAAATTACCAATAAAGGCGCATACACCATCGTTCAATTGAACCGTGGAAAAGTAAATGCGATTAATCACCAACTGGTGACGGAACTCCGCGAGACTATGCAAAGTTTGGCGGACGACTCCAAGACAAAAGGAGTGATATTAACAGGAATACCTCACTTCTTTTCCGCAGGTTTAGATGTTATTGAATTGTATGATTACGATGAAAAGCAAATTGAAGAATTTTTCATTGCTTTCGGGTCGATGTATGTAGAATTGGTTCAATTTCCAAAAGCTTTGATTTGTGCCATACCTGGTCACTGTCCAGCAGGTGGCTGTGTCATTGCCATGACTGCTGACTATCGCGTAATGGCAGCAGGCGAGAAATATTCGATTGGACTGAATGAAGTGGCTGTAAACATTCAAATCTCCCAAAACTTAATTGCAGGTTATGCGTTTTGGATGGGGCATGGCAAAGCCAGTCAGTACATTCTTGAAGGGAAATTATTGAAAGCCCAAGAAGCTTTTGAAGCAGGCTTAGTAAGTGAAATAGCTCCTATGGAAGAAGTGTTGGAGCGTGCTGAGAAAAAGATGAAAGTCTACCTTCGTGCAAATACAGAGATTTTCCAAAACACCAAAGCCAAGTTAAGAAAACCTTGGACAGATGGCTTAGTAGGCGATGCAAAAGCAGATTTGCAAGAAGCGATCACCTTATGGTGGAAACCCGAAATCCGCTTCATGATGAAGATGTTTGTAGATAGCCTCACCAAGAAAAAAGAAGTGAAAAAAGCATAATGCTCTTTAACAAAAAATCATCCTCAACCCCATAATTCGATTTCGAAAATGAATAAACAACTGATCTTAGTAAAGCGCCCTGAAGGTATGCCTGATGAATCCACATGGAAACTTGAAGAAAATTCGATACCTGAACCAGCAGAAGGCGAGGTGTTAATTAAGCACCATTACATTTCACTAGACCCTGCCATGCGTGGTTGGATGAATGATTCCAAATCCTATATCCCGCCAGTTCCGTTAGGCGATGTAATGAGAGCGGGTTCTATTGGTATTGTGGAAAAAGTCAATAATCATCCTACATTTAAAGTGGGCGATTGCCTAACAGGTTGGGGAGGTGTGCAACAATATACTGTAACCGATGGCAAAAATTGGTATCCTGTCGATCCAAACTTAGCGCCTATGCCGATGTACATTGGTACCTTAGGAATGCCGGGTATGACGGCCTATTTCGGAATTTTAGAAGTAGGAAAAATCAAAGAAGGTGAAACGGTGTTGGTATCAGGAGCCGCGGGTGCAGTAGGAAGTATCGTTGGGCAAATTGCCAAAATCAAAGGATGTAAAGTAGTCGGTATTGCAGGCGGAGAGAAAAAATGTAAATACCTGATTGATGAGCTCGGTTTTGATGGAGCAATTGATTACAAAGGCGAAGAAAATATTTACAAAGCTATCAAGCGGGAGTGTCCAGTGGGCATCGATGTGTATTTTGATAATGTAGGTGGGGAAATGCTCGATGCTGCCTTAGCTCAAATTCGCATGCATGCGCGTATTGTAATTTGTGGAGCCATTTCTCAATACAACAATATGAAAGCTGTGAAAGGCCCAAGTAATTACCTCTCTTTATTGGTGAATAGAGGAACGATGCAAGGCATGGTGGTGATGGATTATGCAAAAGATTATGCCAAGGCTGCGCGTGAAATGGGTGGATGGATGATGCAAGGTAAACTCAAAAGTAAAGAGGATATCTATGAAGGCATCGAAAACTTCTACGAGACTTTTCAGCGCTTATTTACGGGAGAGAAATTAGGAAAGCTAGTGCTTAAAGTAACCGAATAAGCATGAAAGCAATTGTTTGTAAAGCATTTGGACCTCCTGCTAATTTAACATTGGAGGAGGTCGAGCTGCCGTCTTTAGGTGAAAAAGAAGTACTAGTGCAAGTTAAGGCTTGTGGCTTAAATTTCCCTGATACCTTAATTATTCAAGGCTTGTACCAAGTGCGCCCTGAATTGCCTTTTACCCCAGGAAGTGATATTGCAGGAGTGGTTAAAGCTGTAGGAAGCAAGGTAAAAGGATTAAAGGAAGGAACTGAAGTCTTCGGCTTTGCGCCCAATGGTGGTTTTGCAGAAGAAGCCATCATGCCCGCCAAAACTTGTTTTCCTAAACCTCCCATGATGGATTTTCCAACAGCAGCCTCTTTTATGATTGCTTATGGAACATCTTATCACGCGTTAAAAGATCGTGCAAAGTTGAAAGAAGGCGAAACGCTATTGGTTCTTGGAGCTTCTGGCGGGGTTGGATTAGCCGCCGTAGAGTTAGGAAAGTTGATGGGCGCTAAAGTCATCGCTGCTGCTTCAACGGATGAAAAGCTTGCCTTATGTAAAAAATACGGTGCGGATGAGCTTATCAATTATGCAAAAGAGGATTTGAAAACGAGGGTAAAAGAACTTACCGAAGGCAAAGGTGCCGATGTCGTATATGATCCTGTAGGTGGTGATTTTTCGGAAGCTGCATTGAGAGCAACTGCTTGGGAAGGTCGTTTTTTAGTGATTGGTTTTGCCGCTGGCGATATCCCCAAAATTCCGCTAAACTTGACTTTACTCAAAGGATGTTCCATCGTTGGGGTGTTTTGGGGAACATTTGCCTCCAAATCGCCCGACAAAAATATGGCGAACACCATGCAAATGATGCAATGGCTGGCCGAAGGGAAATTAAAACCTCATATCCATAAAGTATATGCCTTAGCAGATGCACCACAAGCATTGCAAGACATGATGAATCGACAGGTGAGTGGTAAAAGCGTGATTGGGATTGGGTAAGCAATCTCTTACATAATAGTAAAAAGCACCATTGAAACGGGTGTGAAGGGACAAGATTTTACCTTGTCTATACAATTTTTTAACGATAACAAGAACGAAATGAGTACAAAACCAGCATTTATAAATGAATTAAACCTGCCTGTTGTGGCGGCTCCAATGTTTTTGATTTCAGGGCCAAAGTTGGTGATTGAATGTTGCAAAAATGGCATTGTGGGTACTTTCCCTGCATTAAACCAGCGAACGACAGAAGGTTTTGAAGAATGGGTTATCGAAATTAAAGAAGAATTAGCCAAGTTTGAGGCTGAAACGGGTAAAAAAGCGGCTCCATTTGGTGTAAACTTAATTGTACATCATACCAACCCAAGGGTACAAGCCGATTTAGAGGTATGCATTAAACATAAGGTGCCTTTAATTATTACCTCTTTAGGAGCGGTTTCGCAATTGGTAGATGCCGTACACAGCTATGGAGGATTAGTTTTTCATGATGTGATTAAAAAACGCCATGCCGAAAAGGCAGCTGAAGCGGGTGTTGACGGATTAATCCTAGTTTGTGCAGGAGCAGGAGGACATGCAGGAACCCTAAATCCCATGCCTTTTGTGGCTGAAGTTCGAAGCTTTTTCGACAAAACCATTTTGTTATCTGGTTGCATAAGCACGGGCCAAGATGTGGCCTCAGCAATGCAAATGGGAGCTGATTTAGCTTACATGGGTACCCGATTTATCAATACCAACGAAAGCACTGCTGATGAGGGCTATCGCGAGATGATTTTAGCTTGTGAAACGAAAGATATTGTGTACACCGCAGCAGTTTCTGGCGTAAGTGCCAACTTTCTTCGCCCAAGTTTAGAGGCAATGGGCATTACCCAAGAAATGTGGGATCAGAAAACAAAAGTTGACTTTGGAAAAGAGCTGGACTCGGAAGCTAAAGCTTGGAAAACACTTTGGTCTGCTGGTCAAGGAGTAGCCACCATTAAAGATACCTTACCTGTAGGTGAGCTAGTTTCCCGAATTAAGCAGGAATTTACGGAAGCGATCGCTGCTCAATACAAATTATTAGAGAAGTATGGAGTAGGACAGGTAGAAGCATAATCATTGTTTGAGCGATTCCCTAAACTCTTCTCATAAATATATTTGAGGGGAGTTTTTTGTTTGGGTACTGGTAATATGGGCGATGCACTTGAATCATTTTTGAGGAAGCTTAACAACGTTCAACAACACAGAAAAATGCAAAATTAACACTATGAAATTGATGCATTTGGCTTTACATCAACTCCCAACCGAAATGAGGGATATCATTTGCCAACTGATAAATATCATGTATGTAGGAAGCTTTCTGGCTTAGTTTTGCAATTACCTATTACAAAACATCAATTCGGATTTCTCTCTGATCGTCAAAACTAATCTACTATACCTGTTTAGTACAACTAACCAATAACACATTAACTATTGTAGTAATTGCAAGTGAGAAATGCATCGAAAGAAACAATACCCAAAATTAATCAGCTATTTAAAAGAGGGGATAAAAGATGGAGACGAGTTCTGGGAAAGGGAAAAAGACAGATTATTACTTACCAGTACTTTAGCCTTTGCTATTACTTCGGGCTGTTTAATGATTCT
>JBMYQA010000031.1:0-33545 GCA_049600855.1 Flammeovirgaceae bacterium
CTTATTATTTTTAATGTTTAAGGGACAATCAAGATATCCCCTTTAACTAGTTTAATTAGCTAAAATACTTTTATTAAATATTATTTGTTATAAAACAAAACCAATCATTTTTAAGAAGATATTTCTTATTTTAAATCAAATTCAAGGTATCACTAACAATCGTCTGGGCTTTTCTAAGAGAGCTTAAGATTAAAAGTAGTATGATTAACTCTCCAGTATTAAAACGTTACTACCAAACAACGTCTGTGGAATATGCCCAGTCATTTCTGGCATTTACTACATTCATGAGTTGTGGTGGTGCGATGTGGGGAAGTTTATGTTTAATTTTTAGTATTCCTTTAGCTTCTATTGTCCCTTATGGCTATGTCATATTAAGTGGCTTGAATCTGTGGATGTGGTATCGGAATCGGCAATTTCGAACTTCACGTTTCATTCAGGTATTCATGAGTATCTCACTTCCCTTCATTTTTCAGTGGGCATTAGGCGGTTATCACAAAACTGGAATGGTGATGATTTGGGCAGCATTAGCTTTGGTTGCTCAGCTAACCTTTTACAAACTCAAAGCCTCTTTACCTTGGTTAATATTATTTATTGCTTTATTATTTATTAGCATACAGTTTAATGATTTTTTTGAAGCGCACGGATTAATTAGTATTAATGATCCGAGTATCCAACAGCTTTTATTAGGAATAAATATTGGTGTTGTATTTATCATGACCTTTTTCATTGCTTGGTTTTTTATTGATAATCAGCGTAAGGCGTTGAGTACGATTGCTTCTAAAAATCAAGAATTAATGGCAAAAGGAACAGAGTTAGAATCTGCCAATCAAAAATTACAATTAAACGAAGAAGAACTCAGGCAAAACTTGGAAGAGCTTTCTGTCATTCACGAAAAAGTTTCCGAAACTAAAGTAAAACTCGAAGAGTCCTTAGTTCGAGAATGGGAGGCCAAGGAAGCCTTAAAGAAAGCCATGAGCACTGCCTTGGCTAAAAAGAATCAGCAGATCATGAGTAGCTTAAATTATGCGAAGCGCATTCAACAATTACTCATGCCTAATCCCGAAGAAGTGGTAGAAGATTTTGACGATGCTTTTATTCTTTTACAACCGCGCGATGTAGTAAGTGGTGATTTTTTTTGGTATGAAGATGTACAAACTAGAGATGAGGCTTTTCAAGTATTTGGTGTTGCGGATTGCACGGGTCATGGAGTACCAGGGGCGCTCATGAGTATGATTGGTTTGGAGCAACTCACAGAGATTGTAAATGTAGAACAAATTGATACGCCTAGCGCCATCTTAAACCGCTTACATCATGGAGTAGTAAATATATTAAAGCAAAATACGTCCAATAATAAAGATGGCATGGACATCGCCATCTGTAAAATTGATAAAGATAATGGCGTGGTTGAATATGCGGGAGCTAAAACCCCTTTGATTTACATTCAAGATGGAGCACTTCATACCATAAAAGGAAACCGTCAGCCTATCGGGAAACTTCGTTTAAGTACCCACACCAATTTCACCAATCATATCATAGATGTCTCTCAGCCTACTAGTTTTTACCTCTTTTCAGATGGTTTTCAAGATCAGTTTGGCGGCCCAAATAACCGCAAGTTTATGATTAAGCGCTTCAAAGATTTATTATTGCGCATACATCAGTATCCAATGAAAGAACAAGAACACATTTTAAGGGAAACCTTAGCAGATTGGATGGGCGACGAAAAGCAAACGGATGATGTACTAGTGGCTGGTTTTGTGGTAAATACGCTGGCGATGCAATAATCTTCCTCCCTTTGCGTTAGCTGATCATTTTTTTATACAATGTTATCGCGAGCTTTGGTTTAACTTTCAGCGCAAAATTCGCTAATATAACGGTAAAATTAGGTTTTATGCCCTAAAAAATAGGGAATACGAGCCGTTTTATTGAAAAAACGGCATTTTTTCACTATTTTTGCATCCGATGTGAATTAAAAGTGTAGTGAATATGTCAAAATTGAAGATCCTCTACGTATCTAGTGAAATCAATCCTTTCTTGAAGACCTCCGAAGTTGCTGACTATGTTAGGAAACTTCCTCAGGCTATGCAAGAAAAAGGGATGGAAATTCGAATTTTAGTACCAAGATTCGGAGTAATTAATGAAAGAAGGAATAGATTGCACGAAGTTGTACGGCTATCAGGAATCAACATTACTGTTGGAGATGAAGAAAAACCACTAACGATTAAGGTTGCTTCCATTCCTAATGCGAAGTTGCAAGTGTACTTCATTGATAATGAGGATTACTTCCATAGAAAGTCTGTATTTACAGATAAGGAAAATAATTTCTTCCAGGACAATGATGAGCGGGCAATATTCTTCTGCAAAGGTGTGATCGAAACAGTTAAGAAATTAGGATGGGCTCCAGACATCGTTCACTGTAACGACTGGATGTCAAGCTTGATCCCTCTTTACTTAAAAACAACCTACAAAAATGATCCTATGTTTAAAGATGCTAAGATCATTTTTACTGTATTCAATACAGATTTTGCGCATGAGTTTAACTTTGATGATTTATCAGAAAAAGTTAAAGTTTCTGACATTGAAGATGGCATGATTGAGTCTTTAAGACCTGCCAATTTCAAAGCATTTATCAAGTTAGGCGCTGAGTATGCAGATTCTGTAACTAATTCAAGTAAGGAAGTAGAGCAAAATATCAATGGCATATTCTCTGATTTGCCTGAAGGTAAAGTGGGGACGATTTCATCAGAAGATGAAGGATACTTGGATAATTACTATGGCTTATATAATGAATTATTAGGTGTAGAAATACCTGCATAATCTTATATAACTCAAAAAAAGGGCTGATGAACCGAGTTTCATCAGCCTTTTTTTATTGAGCTTGCCTAAGAGACTGTTTGAAGTGTTTCTTTCGACTAAACAAAAAACGGTTATGCTAAACCCATCACCTTGTCTAACCCACGCACCAAGCCTTGGTAGTTTTTTACATGCCGCGTAGCTAATAATGTACCTGCTACATAGGGTTGTGCACTAGCTCCAGCGTTTTGGGTAATGGTAAGGCGTTCGCCATCCATACCAAAAATCACTTCATTGGAAGATGAAAAGCTGGGTAAACGTACCGAATGAATTTGATTAGAACTCACGGTAGCTCCCCTCGCCTCTCGATGTCCTTGGGTTTGATCTAACGGATAATCTACTATTGGTTTACGAATTTGCTCTAATTTAAAGGCAAGCTCACGACTTGTTCCATTAGGCGCATCTGGTTTCTTAGCAGATGAATATTCAATAATTTCCCATCTAGGAATGTGTTTGGCAACCGTAGTTGCACACACTTGTAATAGGGTAGCCGTAATCGAAAAGTTACCTGCTGCAACCACTCCCACTCCTTTGGCTTTTGCGGCTTCATGAATTTCCTCGTAATCAGCTACACTTAAGCCAGAAGTACCTACCACAGCGCAAGTACCATGATTAATGGCCGTTAAGGTATTCGCCTTTACAATATCAGGTTGTGTATAATCAATTAATACATCTGCAGCATGCGCTTCAAGTGCTTCTGCGGCAGTAGCATAAATCGGTACTTCTTCGATCGGCAAGTTAAGTACCTCTCCTAGCAATTGTCCTGCATAGGTTCGAGAGATCGCACTAGTCAATTCAAGGTCATCTGCGGCAGAAATAGAAGCGGCTAAACTACTACCAACCCAACCCGTTCCGCCTGCTAAACAAACTTTTAGTTTCATGATGATATCAGTTGTTTTAGAAGTGATTCAAATCCTCAGTAAGCTTGCAACTTCTTGTTAATGAATGTGTTTAAAGAAAACCATTCATCGTATCTGATTTTTTGTTCACTAAATTGAAATATTCAGGTTAAACCAAAAATTTAACTTTTAAAAAATCTTATAGAAATAAGTGAATATACTATATTCGTATAATATTATTCAAGCAGTAATGCCTCTTCTTTTACTTTTATTTTAAAAGACCATACGCACGCACCAAACAATTCGGATTAATAGCACACAAAAATGGGGATTATGAATAAACCCAATAGCTTTCAACAACTTTTAAAAATTGGATTAGCTCCTAATACAAGCATAAAAGAGGCTGAATCTCATCGTTTTCTAATCTTAATGTCCTTGTTAATGGCCGCTGGTGGCTTACTTTGGGGCACACTTTCCTTGTTTTTTGAGCTGTATATTCAATCACTTGTTCCTTATGGCTACACTTGTTTTACCATTCTTAACCTCATCCAATTTTCTAAAACCAAAAACTTTGGTGCTACTCGCTTTTGCCAAGTAATCATGAGCTTAAGCCTTCCATTTGTATTTCAATGGATGTTGGGTGGTTTTATTTCTAGTGGAAGCATTATGATTTGGGCCATGTTGGCGCTTACAGGGGCTATCACATTTGAGCACCTTAACGCTTCCATCAAGTGGCTAATCTCTTATTTGCTATTCATGCTAATCAGTAGTTTAGCTGATGGTTATTTTAGAGAACACTACACTTTAAACACCCCTGACCACGTTAAAACCTTTTTCTTTAGCATCAATATTGGCCTGGTATCTTCCTTAATCTTTGGGTTAATGTTTTTCTTTAAAAGTAGATTAACAAAACGAGAGAAAGAGCTCCTGATTACACACCATCATTTACAATCTTCTGAAGAAGAGCTCCGTCAGAATGCAGAAGAACTCCTTTCGATTAATGAGAGCCTTGGCGCTGCTCAACAAGAGCTTAAAAATGCCCTAACACAAGAGCAAACCAGCAGACAAGAATTAGAAAATACCAATCAGCGGCTTCAGGCGACTTATCGAGAACTACTTGCCTCTGAACAAGCCTTGCTTAAGAAATCTCAGTTATTGGAAGCGGTAAATGAGAATTTAGAGCAAACTCATCTGCAACTCCAGCATACCCTGAGGTTGGAAATTGACAGTAGGAAAAAGTTAGAAGAAGCAAATCGCAATCTTAAAGATGCCCAAACTCAATTAGTACAATCAGAAAAGATGGCCTCTTTAGGAGAAATGACGGCTGGAATAGCCCATGAAATCAACAATCCCCTAAACTTTATTTCTGGAGGCGCACAAAGTTTGGATACTACGCTCAATGAATTACTGTATATTTTAAGAAAATATCAGGATTTGGAACATGCCGCATCAGAAAGTGAAAAAGCGCAGGCAAAGGAAACTCTCAAGCAAGTTAAGGCCGCATTTAATATTGAGGAATTGATTGAAGAAGCAAACCATTTACTAAAAGATGTAAACGATGGTGCAAATAGAGCTACTGAAATTGTGCGCAGTTTACAAAACTTTAGCCGAAACGATGCACAACAATTGGTAATGGCTGATATTCATGATGCCATCGACTCCGCCTTAGTTATTTTACGGAATAAAATGATGGGTTATATCGAAATTTCTAAACATTTTGATCCCAGCATCCCACAAATTAAGTGCTACCCTACCCAACTCAATCAGGTATTTATGAATATCATCTCAAATGCAATAGATGCTATTGAGTCCAAAGGGAATATTAAAATTCGAACAAAAGATCACCAAGCTCATGTGGAAGTACTGATTCAAGATAATGGGATGGGAATGTCGGCAGAAGTGCAGGCGAAGGTTTTTGAGCCTTTTTACACAACAAAAGCATTGGGCAAAGGCACTGGCTTGGGCATGTCTATTACTCATTCTATTATTAAAAAACATCAAGGCAGTATCGAAATTGCCAGTGAAGAAGGCTTGGGTACGACATTCATTTTAAAGCTTCCCAAAAACCTATCCGATCTCCTGAATAACGAACTGGAAAACTCCAACAATTATTAATCTTGTTCTACGGGAACTTTATCGTGATATGGCGGTTGTTTGCCAATGGTGATGTGTAATAAATCGGTAGATCCACAAGCAATGAGTAAAATGACCAACAGTAACAACGCAGGAATGTACAATACTTCAAGAGCTCCCAACTCATGCGTTAGAAAACCTAAGGTGATTGAACCAATTGGTGCCCCTCCTGTGATACCAATCTGATAAATGGATAAAGCTCTTGCTTGCATTCCTTTAGGGGCAGACTCTTGAATAACTGCACGACCTAGTGTAAATACAAACCCCACGGCCATCCCCCAGCCAAAAATTAAAAAGATAAACACCGAATAAGGTACGCTGAACGTAATAATCAACATCGCTCCAGAACCCAAAGCCATTACCGTAACCAGTATCAATCCAATATTATGGATACGCCTCATTTTGCTTAAAATAATCGAAGCAGCTACTACTCCCACATAAAATGAGGTAATCGCAAAAGACAGCGTAGTCGAATTGCCATGATATACATCACGCACAATAATTGGCACAGCTACCATCAACCCTCCCATAAAAATTAAACCCACTAAGATATTAAGCAATGAAACTAAACGCATAGGGGCATGGTTTCCCACAATGGCAAATCCTTCTTTTAACGATTGTAATATCGGTGTTTGCTGATTTTGCTTTACTTCATGCTTGGGCTTAGGCTCAATTCCGCGCATAAAAACAGCTCCTGCAATCATGATGAGTGCCTGCGCAAAGAATAAATCTTCAATAGGTACAAAAGAAGCCGATGCAGCAAGTAAAAAGCCAGAAACTTGACTTAAAAACTGAATTGTGGTTGCCCTTGACACCTCTTGCTGTATTTTACCGATGACCACTCGGTGCAATAAAGCATCTCTACTCGGAATATTATAGGCAGATAAAACCCCCATGGCTAACGCATAAAGGATGACCCCTGAAAAGTGAAGGCGGTGTAAAAATACGAGCATGCCTATGGCAAAACTCGGGAAGAATGAAAACAAATGAAGCCGTAAAGCAATGTTACGACTATCCGTGCGATCTGCTGTGATACCAGCATGTAAGATCAACAAAAACGCAGGAAGCATGGTACACATTTGTGCAATACCTAGCTTTTCAGGCGTTTCATGCAATTCTTGCGTAACTACATAGGGAATCAATACCGATTGAAGCCCAAGACCCACCCACCAAGAAGCAAGCCCTCCTAAGTAGTTATTGAATTGATTTTTATATGCACTATTCTCTGCTGACTTCAAGCCGATTAATGTTTACAAATCTAGTTCGAAAGACACAAATTGTATTTAAATAATTTATATATGCTGCTTATCTTTTTCCATGAGCGCGAATTTCAGCTGACTCATGAATAAAAGTTCCTTGCAGTGAATCTTTTGAAAGTTGCTGCATATAATTTGCCACACTTTCAGCTTGAATGCCTTTGTAGTTAGCTGGAATTAAAAAACTAAATGCAGTTGCAAATAATTTTCCAACATCTTCTCCCAGCCGCTTTTCTTTACGATCGCCTAATAATAGCGAGGGGCGCATGATATGAATAGATTCAAATCCGATTTTTTTAATCTCTTCTTCAATTTGCCCTTTCACCTGATTATAGTAGAACATTGATTTTTGATTTGCTCCCATGGCTGAAACTAAATGGAACTGTTTACATCCATGTTGGAGCGCATAATTGGCAAAAGCCAATACATATTCATAATCTACCTTATAAAATGCAGCCTTAGATCCTGCCTTTTTCATGGTAGTACCTAAACAACAAAAAGCCACATCTGCATGTTTAACTTCCTGATGATCAGTTAACTTATCAAAATCAACGATCATATTTACTAATTTTTCATGTTGCCAATTACTTTCACGTCTAGCCAAGGTGATTACTTGAGCAAAATCGTTATCTTCTACTAATTTTCTTACGAGTAAATTCCCTATTAAACCAGTACTACCTACTACTAGTGCGATTTTCTCCATCATCTAAAGTGCTTAGCAATACTTATGACCATAAATTTTAAAAGTAATGATATCTATTGAAGATAGCAATGCTGGTTTGAATTCATTTAAAAACGAGTGCTACAATTCAACCAAAAATGCTACCACCCAACACGAAATGCTTTATAGGCTGCATCGGAATGTGTACTTTTATTTCATACTCGCTTGTCCTATACACCAGCAATCAAACAGTTGAAAGATAACCATCAAGAAAGACGATTTCCACTACCAATTTAATCATTACTTTTTGAAATAAACATTACATGGGATTTTTTTGGCTGCTAGCCAAACCATCCTTCAGACTCACCGACCATCAATTTTTTTTATGTCAAATTAGATCGGAAAACGATGAAAACGTGTTTACTATTTTTGATGGTGAGCTTGCTCTCCTTTCCTTCATTTTTAGCTGCAAAGGATATTAACTCATTACAAGCAAAGCGGGTAAAACAACGCCCCAACATTGACGGAAACCTAAACGATGTCACTTGGACTAGTGAAACCACCTTTTATTCAGGAAACTTCATCCAAACGGAACCCAATAACGGGATTTCCTCAGAACAAAAAACTGACATTCATGTAGCCTACGATGATTTTGCGATTTACATCGCTGCAAAACTCTATGACAATCCAGATAGTGTGCTACAAGAGTTCGGAATTAGAGATTCTGGTGAACGCAACAGCGATATGTTTGCCGTAGCCTTTGATACTTATAATAAGCAACAAAATGCCTTTTTGTTTATGGTATCTGCAGCTGGCGTTCAAACAGATATTTTTGTGACACCAAACAATGAAGACGAAAATTGGAATGCAGTTTGGAATAGCGCCGTGGAAATTACGGCTGATGGATGGATCGTAGAATTAGAAATCCCCTATTCTGCCTTACGCTTTGCCAAACAAGACGAACAAACTTGGGGAGCCAACTTCATGCGTGTTGTTCGCAGAAAGCAAGAACGCTCTTATTGGAATCACGTAGATGCTTCTATTGATGGATTTGTGAATCAATTTGGTCAACTCACAGGGCTTCAAGGAATTACCCCACCACCGCGTTTACAACTTACCCCTTATGTGTCTGGCTATTTGGTGAATACAGAGGGCGTTTGGTCTGCGTCTGCCAATGGTGGTATGGATTTAAAGTATGGGATTAATGAGAGTTTTACACTTGATATGACCTTAGTTCCCGACTTTGGTCAAGTAGTAGCTGATAATGTAGTTTTAAATCTTTCACCTTTTGAGGTACAGTTTGCCGAAAATCGACCTTTCTTTACGGAAGGAACTGAATTGTTTAACAAAGGGGGCTTGTTCTATTCGCGAAGGATTGGCCAATCTTTTGCAAGTGAAGATGAGGTGTTAGATCGCTTAGTACACCATGATCCAAACTTAACTGGAAAATTGGAAGTACTGGAAATGCCAGGAGGCGGAGCGCCCAACTCTGCCCCATTAGCCAATGCTACCAAAATATCTGGGCGAACTAAAAAAGGCATAGGCATTGGTTTTTTCAATGCCATGACCAAAAAGACCTTTGCACGGGTGAAAAATACCGAAACGGGTGAAGAGTTTGATGCTGTTGCCGACCCGTTTACCAATTTTAATGTATTTGTGATTGATAAAAACCTAAAAAATAATTCAAACATTGGGTTTATCAACACTTCTGTTATCCGTAAAGATGGCCAACCTGATGCCTTAGTATCTGGTGCAGATTTCCGGTTCAATGATAAAACCAATACGTACAGTGTTCAAGGATTTGGAGCGGTTACACAAGTCATGACTAGGTCCTTAGAAGGTGAGCGGACAAATGATGTGGGTTACAAGTACTTCCTTCGCGCAGGAAAAAACAGTGGAACATGGCAATACTGGGTCAGTAGAAATGTGGAGTCCGATAATTATAACCCACGAGATATGGGATTCCTAAGAGCACCCAACGAAGTGAGCCATCGTGCGCAAATCAGCTACAACCAATTTAAACCCAAAGGTATTTTTCTAAGAAAAGCCATTCGACTGAATTTTAGGCATGAAAAGCTCTTTGCGCCTAATGTATTTACCAGTGCTAATGTGAGTGTGAATGGCAATATGCGCTTCAAAAACTTTTGGGATGCGGGTTTCTTTGCCGATGTAAACCCTACAAGTTATGATTATTTTGAGCCTAGAACAGATGACTTTAGTCGCTACTTCAAGCGCGAATGGTCACACGGTCAAAATATTTGGTTTGGTACGGATAACCGCAAACGATTTGGTTTCTGGATGTACAGTGGATTTTGGCGGCGGCCAAGCTGGAATCAAATTGATAACTGGCATGGTTTCTTCCCGCGTTTTCGGGTAAACAATAAGCTCTCTTTTGAACATGGACTCGAATTTACCAAAGTCAGACGAGAGTTGGGCTATGTCAACAATAACGGAGACATTCCTAGTAAATTCAACCCACAGGACAAAATCCCATTTGGAGAACGAAACATTCAAAATATTGAAAACACCTTTACCGCCAGTTATATTTTTAATCACCTGATGGGGTTAAATCTTCGAGTTCGTCACTATTGGAGTAAGGTCGATTATACGAATAATTTTTATTTCCTAAATGAAATGGGTGAACTAGATCCAAATGAATATGCGTATGACGGTTTAGATGATACTGGTAGTGCCCTGCATGATATTAACTACAATGCTTTTAACGTAGATTGCACCTTCTCTTGGCAATTTGCCCCTGGCAGTATGATGACTGTCGTTTGGAAAGATATTCTCCAAACCGATAATAATGTGGTCAATCAGTCGTATTTCCGAAACTTTGGAAGAATGATTAGAAACCCACAAACGAACAGCATATCGGTAAGAATATTGTATTTCCTTGATTATTTAACGGTGAAAAAAGGGCTGACTAAAAAAGCTTCTTAGTGAATTGTGGAATTTTATAACCACATACATCCTAATAATGTGTTGTACAAACTTATTAGATACAAATCAGTATAAAATAAGTACTCACACCGTCTGAAATCCTAATATTCACCCTATGAGAACGTATCTCCTTAGCCTTGCCATTTTGCTCAGCACCAATCTTATTTTTGCCCAACATACGCGTATCATCCAAGGCATTGTTCATGCAAAAGTTGATCCTTCCGAAGCAATTCTTGCGGTCATCTTCCAAACTGATCAACCTTCCAATAAAACCGTAACAGGCCCCGATGGGCAATTTATCATTACCGTACCCAATAAAAAGGTTTCCTTAACGGTAAAGCCAATCAATGGTCTATTTAAACCCAAGGTGATTATTGTGCCACAAAAAGGGAATTACGTTGCTATTGGCTTAGAAGATTTGCCCGAAAAGCTGGATGCAGTATTGGAGGAAATGGAAGAAGATGCTCGATTTACACGCAAAGAAAAGCACAAAAGCATTTTTAGCACGAAGCCCAAAGCCGCAAAAAAAATAGGTACTGTAGAACGTTCAACCAATAAAGACGAAGGAAGTTCAACGCGTTGTGAGTGTCCAGAGGAATTGGCAAAAATCATCACCGATAAAGATTATAAAGCCAACCTTGATTTGGTAAAAAATAAAGCAACTACACACCAAAAAACACAGCCAACTCCCCAAGCAGGGCTGCTCACCGCAGGCGAAATTGATGATTTTAGCAAATGGAAACTGTGGAATGACATCTCAAGAAATAAGCTCAGCGAATTTGAAAAAATCTGGCACATCCGCCCTGCCAATCGTTATGTTGTACAACTCACTACTGAAGCAGGAAATCCTATTATTGATGCTACATTGCAATTGAAAGACCGTTTTGGGGAAGTCGTTTGGGAATCACGTACCGATCATACGGGAAAAGGAGAATTATGGAATAACCTATTTTTAAACGAGGAAAATGAGCCCGATTACATTGAAGCCACAGTAGGAAAACAAGTACATCAAATTGAAAAGCCAACCACATTCCATAAAGGAATCAATATTAAGCAGTTAAACACAAGCTGTCATGTACCCGATGCCGTGGATATTGCCTTTGTGGTAGATGCTACCGCCTCCATGGGCGATGAAATTGATTACTTAAAAGTAGAGCTTGCCAACATTATCGAGCGTGTAAAAGATTCCATTCCATCTAATCAAATCAGGCTAGGCAGTGTGTTTTATCGCGATTATTACGATTCATACCTAACAATCAACTCTGATTTGTCAGAAGACATTTCCCAAACGGTCAATTTCATCAAAAAGCAATCGGCGAAAGGTGGTGGTGATTTCCCGGAAGCAGTAGATGAAGGTTTGCTTGTTGCCCTAAACGAACTGAACTGGAGTGAATCTGCAAAAGCTCGCTTACTCTTCTTGGTGCTAGATGCTCCTCCTCACGAAAACTCTGTAGTGCGCAAAAGAATTAAAGAAATTAGCCAAGAAGCTGCCAAAAAAGGAGTTCGTATCATTCCAGTTACCGCCAGCGGCATCGACAAAAGTGCTGAATACCTCATGCGTTCCCTTGCCCTCGCAACCAATGGTACTTACACTTTCTTAACCGATGACAGTGGTATTGGAAAAGCACACCTTAAACCGACCACTGATAAATACAAGGTAGAGTTTTTAAATGACTTACTGGTGCGATTAATCTTAGAATATACACATTCAACAGCATGTGAACCCGATCCTATCCATCATATCGCCACCAACTTAGATACCGTAACCCACACCGATACCTTGCTTACCTTGTTAGATAGCTCTGCCACAGATACAAGTAGCATTGATTCAACCATCATTCGAATAGACCCTGAGCTTGTATTCACTTGGAAATATTACCCGAACCCTACCAGTGGCAAAATCACCATAGAACTCAGCCAAAAAGTAGCGGAATTATTTATCACCGATGTAAGTGGTAAATTATTGATGCGTATCGAACCCAAAACTGCTGTTCCTAATCTGATTGACTTAAGCGCCTATCCTACAGGTATTTATTTCATTAAGTTTGTGGTAAACGGAAAACGCAAGTTTGGGCGAGTGCTGTTGCGCCGAACGGGTAGACCCGAACGGTAAACAAAATTAGCTGTTCAAAGCAACGAAAAGCATTTTTATATGGTATTGGGGGATTAAGCAGGTAACCACAATGATTATATGGAGCTCAATGCTATAACAATAGGTTAGGTTAGATCATGAAAATCCCTATACTAAAAATAGAAAAATCAGCGTGGTTGTTACTCTTGTTTATTGGTGCATTTTTCGGAGCAAACCTATGGTCTACTCATTTTCGGTATGTATTCTACATCCTTCCCATCATTGCTTTAGTAGTTAGCCCATATCCAGCTAAACACATTCGAGATTTAATTCGATGGAGAGCTGCCCAACAAACCAGAAGTGCCAAATTCACCGTACATTTTGTATACCTCACATTTGGCTTGATCAGCTATTCTTTACTGCTCTTGCTGTTTCGTCAAGATTTTTACGAACGATTTTTCCAAGAATCCATATTTATCAGCAGCGCAGCACTTTTTATTTATGTATTTGGAACACTAAAAGAATCGAACGCATCAGATGATCACGTAAAATTAGTTTTTTGGGGAGTTGCCGTAACCTTCATCGCTGCTTCATGGAAAGGTTTTCTGCAATTGTTTACACAATTCGGCTCTTTTATGGATATGGTCGTCTTTTCAAACATGCCTACCGAACATTATTCCTGCTTCCTGTTTGGTTTGTGCTGCCTCTACTTTACCAGTCAAAAGGATTGGAAGTTTGCATTATTCGCCGTTGTATTCACGCTTTTTTCGTTTAAACGTATTGCCATTATTGGGGTTGTGGCATCGGGCACACTCTGGTGGTTTATTCCTCGGTTAACGTTTCTTTTCAAACGAAAATACTTGGTGTTAGCACTTATTGTATGCCTCAACTTGCTTTACCTTGGATTGATCTATGTGTTGTTGAGCAATCGTTTCGAAGAAGACATCATTCTGACTGTGGGAAGCTCTACCCAAGGAATTACTTCGGGACGCATGAAAACTTTTGCCTTAATTCTTCAAGAATTGGGGGGATTTGATTGGTGGGGATATGGGTTGGGGAAAACCGCACAAGTATTACAATCTAGCAATCACTACCTTGATCTCATGCATTCCGACATCTTAAAACTCCTGATTGAAATTGGTCCCTTCGGCTTTTCAATTTGGATTACATTATTTTATTGGCCTTTTTTAAAACAACCCAAATCTTTGATTTTCCCACTTTACATGAACTTTTTATTCTTTACCGATAACACGTTCATTTATTTCGAAGTTTTGGTTATTTTCTACCTATTATCGACTTATACCTTACAAAAATATGACGCTACTCCCTCATAGTGTTTCTGAAAAACTGCGAGATCAAATTGGATATGCCATTTTGCTCCTTCTTTTTCTCTCTCAACTCGCCCCACAACACATCAGTTATTTTATTACCATCGCATTTGTTGCTTTTTGGTTAGTTCGGGGAGGATGGAAAAAAGCAAAAGCTACTGTTAAAACCTATCCCATTATCTGGCTCTTTTGGGGTTTAATTTTCGTCCCCATCATTGGTTTATTGTATACCGAGAACCTTCGATTTGGAAGAATTGCGATTGAGCAAAAAATTAGCTACGTGGTATTTCCGCTCATTATTTTTAGCTCATCAATCTTAAGCAAAGTCCAGCTCAATCGAGTTTTTGGTTTGTTTTCACTCGGTTGGTTTTTACTCAGTTTAGCGAGCTTATATTTTGTATTTCTTCAGAATCAGGAAATCTATGGTTCTTTACGATCTGAAAGCTTTTGGCTGTTCTCACATCACAACTTAACCAAACCGATTGGAAAAAGTGCCATCCCAACCGCCTTACACATTGGATTTTGCATGCTATGGCTCTTCAAAGAATTACTTTTTAATTGGAAACGCTTGTCAACCATTTGGCGCTATGCTTACGTTAGTTTGCTGGTATATTTCATTGGTTATCAAGTCTTACTGGCGTCACGAACGATTTTTACAAGTGTCGTCATCATCATGTACCTCGTTACCATTTTGTGGTTTGTTCAACAAAAAAAAATCAGACAAGCGTTAGTAATTGCCATCCTGTTGCCCATTCTGTTTCTAGCTTCCATTTATAGTCATAATACAACTTGGGCCAGGTTTACAGATGTACTCAAATTTGGGCAACCGATGGAAAACACCCGCTTTGGAGGCTACCAATTGAGAGTTGAAATGTGGAAATCCGCTTGGCAAATCATCAAAGAAAATCCCGTTCTAGGTGTAGGTACTGGAGATGCTTGGGATGTCATTATCAACGTGCACAAACAGCGGAATTTCGAAGAAGGTTATAAAAATCGCTATCATACACACAATCAATACATTCAAGATTTGATGACTTTAGGTATTTTAGGACTCTTGATACTGCTAGCCAATCTCTTGATTCCCTTCATCCTCGCTATTCGTCATAAGCATTATTTTTATGGTATGTTTCTACTGTTTATTGCCTTAGCGTGTACGACCGATATTACCTTAGGTTTCTATAAAGGGGTTTTCTTTTTCTCATTTATTAATGCCTTGCTTTGTCATCAGCTGCTAGCCACTGCTAAAGATTCACAGTTACATCCATAGCTTTTATCAAACATAACCTCAAGCAACTTGATGCCATAACCTACCATTCTTAAATCCTATAAAATCAATCGCATAATCCTATTTTTATCCTAAAAATATTAGGAAGTATTACACTTGAAATATTTAGCGCTCTGACTATCAAATATTTACACCAAACAGTATATTAAAATATAGACATCCTTGTAATAAATCTTTATTTATTTGAACTAATGAAATAGCAAACCTAGAAAAATCATGTGATATCCAACTGTATTAACTATGTTTCAACTCATCAAACTCCAATGGAAAGAATCCTTTCGGTCAACCATGTGGCAAAAAAGTGTTGCCATCAACATTGTCTTGGGATTCATTATTTTTTATTTCCTTTCCCTCTTTTTGGCAGTAGGCATGTTTATGCCTGAGCTATTTAAAGAGTTTTATCCAGAAGAAAACCCCGTTATGTTGTTTAATAGTTTCATTTTTATGTATCTATTAGCCGACTTAGGGATGCGTTTTTTCTTGCAAGATTTGCCAACCTTATCCATTCAACCTTACTTACATTTACCAATTAGTCGTAGTAAGATTGTCCATTACTTGCTTATCAAGTCTCTTGGCAGCTTTTTCAACTTCTTCCCTTTACTTATTTTAATTCCTGTGACGTTACGCATTATGCAGCCTGATTATGGCATGAGTAATGCCTTGATTTGGTTAGGTTCTCTGTTTATGCTAATGCTGATTAATAATTTTATTGCTACCTATTTCAAGCGACAAATGGCTAAAGATATGCGTGTGGTAGCCATTTTCGGAATTTGCGTCATTGGCTTGGGATTAGATAGTTATTTCGGTTTTCTCAATATTTCAGGACTATCATCAAACCTTTTTGGGTTTGTGCTTGCCAACCCTTGGACGATTAGTCTGTTTATCGTGTTGCTCGCAGCCGTGTATTTTTTCAACTTCCGTTTTCTGATGGAAAACACTTATATTGAAGAGATTAGTACCAAAAAAGTGACTAAGGCCGATGGTTTTACCGATATGGCTGTATTTGATCGCTTTGGGGAATTGGGAAAACTCATCACCTTAGAAGTCAAGCTCATCTTACGCCATAAGCGCACCAAAACGGTCTTGTTTATGACCCCGCTTTTTTTAGCCTATGGACTTATTTTTTATACCCAAGAAATTTATTTAGAAGGATTTGCTTGGCTCATGTTCGCAGGCTTATTTATTACGGGCATGTTTTTAATGAATTATGGTCAATACCTATATGCTTGGGAAAGCGAGCACTTTGATGGGATTTTAGCGCATAACATTGATACTAAAACCTACATCAAAGCGAAGTTTTTTCTCATGGTACCTGTAGCAGCAGTATCTTTTCTATTCTCGCTGCTTTATGGCTTCATTACCCCTAAAGCCATTCCGATTAATATCGCAATGGCCTTATTCAATATTGGCGTAAATGCATTTGTATTGATGTACATGTCTACAAATAACAAAAAACGCATGGAGATGACGAAAGGAGGCACATTAAACTGGCAAGCTGTTAGTGCGAATCAATTTATTATGATGATTCCTTTAATGATTTTGCCATTGCTCATCTACTGGCCCTTCGGATACTTTGAAATTCCTTATGTTGGCTTGGCCGTGATTAGCCTCATTGGTTTAATCAGTTTAATGCTATTCAATACTTGGATTGATATCATTGCCAAGCGATTTCAAAAACAAAAGTATCAGATGGCTGCGGGTTTTAGGAAACAAGAATAGTATACAGAAACCGCACTCATTCATTAAAAACAACTTCACTCAAAAATATTGACTCATGATCCAGATTAATAATTTAGAGAAATACTATAATAATGTTCAGGTGGTAAATATTCCTGAATTAGAAATAAAGCGAGGCGAAAGTTTTGGATTAGTAGGAAATAATGGAGCGGGAAAAACCACCTTGTTTCGCATGATTTTAGATCTGATTCGCCCGACTAAAGGCGAAGTACTTTCTAACGAGAAAAACGTGATGGGCAGTGAACATTGGAAAAGGTACACGGGTTCTTTTTTAGATGAAGGATTCCTCATTGGGTTTCTTACACCTGATGAATACTTCAATTTCATTGGCGACATCAATGGCTTGAATAAAGCAGAAATCACCAAACGCTTGGCTCCTTATGAAGAATTTTTTAATGGAGAGATTCTTGGGAAGGATAAATACATTCGAGATTTATCAAAGGGAAACCAGAAAAAAGTCGGAATTGTTGCCGCCATGATGATTGAACCCGAAATTCTGATTTTAGATGAGCCATTTGCCAACCTTGATCCAAGCACGCAAATTCGTCTCAAAAACTTAATCCGAACTTTTGAGGAAGAGCGCCAAGCTACCATATTAATTTCCAGTCATGACCTCAATCATGTTGCAGATGTATGCAAGCGCGTAGTGGTACTTGACAAAGGGCAATTGGTACACGATATTCAGGCAAGTGACAATACTTTGAAAGAGCTTGAAGAATATTTTGCCGTGTAAATTGATTGTTTAGAAACGCTTTCACGTGAGTCATTCCAATAAATAATTGGGATGACTTTTTTTATGTGGAGGCCACTTCTCCTCTTCAACTCATATCCCCCAAATGCATAGCTTTATGCATTTCCCCTCCCCCAATAGGATCATTATTGTCCATTTCAGTCGTAAAAACCACCCATTTTGGGGGAGGGCATCCCTTTTGAAGCCCCCTACCTTTGCTATTGTTCAATTACCCACCAAACTAAACACTTATGAAAACGCTTCGCATTGTTCTGTTACTAGCAGGTGTGCTCATGCTGGTAACCAATTCTATTGCTCAACACAGTAATCAAAATGAACTCATTGGTTTACATGAAAGTGGTTCGTTCAAAGTACTAAAAGCCATTCCCCCAAAAAAGTATCGTGGGAAATATGCTGTTGAACTCCAAAAACGTCCTTGGCCCATCAGTTTCCAAAAAAGTACTACCAATGATGCCAGTGGACATCCAATTGTAGAAAAAGTAGTGGTTAACCGAGCAGGCGTTATTGAAGAGGAATTTACTCCTGATTTAAAAGAACACCCAGCTTATTTCCGCATGGAAGGTACCCGCCTCACCTTTCTCAAAGAAAAAGCGTACTACTACACTTGGAAACACGATGAGGCTACCATTAAATACATTTTCTGTAAATCGTGCAGCCATGCAGATTATGACAGCGAAAAAAAGGCACTCGAAACCTATGTATTGGCAACCTTTGCGGCACAAAAGGATTCGCGACAAGTGATCGCAAAAAATAAAGCGGCTGCCGCAGAAGCTGAAAAGGAAGCCTTTTCGCTCAAAGGAAAGCAGCTCAAATCCATTGCCATTACCAACTTAGGCATTCCTACAGACTTGGGCCATAAAAGTAATATTGGCTATGGAATTGAAGCAACCTTAGCCGATGGTCGTGTATTTAAAACTCCCAACTTAGGAGGAAAAACCCCTTGGGACGATTTTAAAATCACCGTTATAGGCGCACAATACGGTGAAGAACAACTAACAGTTTATGAAGATTGTGAGAAAATCCCTCATGATGAAGTCGTCATTCAGGTAAGCTCGAAATACCAAGCGAACGTCAAGGCAAGCAAACGAATCCCCATTACTTTTAATAAAACCATTTCGGTGTATCATCGCGGAAAAGCAGGTGGAGTAGTAGGCTTATACGTTACTCCTGGAACACGAGGTGGAAATGGCGCAAGTCTCAATGTGTATGCAAAACAAATCACTCATGAGCAAACAGGTGAGCGCTTAATCAAATATGAAATTCAATACAAAGGTTCAGGAGAGGTACTTCATCGCCTAAAAATGACCCCTTCTACGCAATTGATGCTATATGTTGATGGAGGTGCTGGTAGTCATGGTCGAGATGGAAAGTCGCAAGCTGGTGGCGCAGGCGGCAATGGTGGAAATGTGACCCTCATTAAGGATCCTAATATACGCAGCCTATCATTTAATGTCTCAAACAATGGAGGCAAAGGAGGTAGAGGAGGAAAACCCTATGGTAAATCTGGTGATCGCGGTTTACAAGGTAGCTACAATCAACAGGTAAGTGCCGTTCAAATGGCTTGGTAACTTAATTCTTCATATCCAATTACTTAACAATTAGCTAGGTAGTTGTGCTTGGCTAAACTCATCATCCCTACACCGTTTAATGTATCAATCTATACTCGTGATTTCTCAACAAATAAACTTTCATTATTCTAAACGTAAAAAACAATGAAAACTCGTTTTTTTCAATTTTTGACAGCCGCTTTAGTTTGTGGCTTTGTATTCGGTTTTTCAAGTAACAGTCAGGCTCAACTCGGCAAAAAGTTGAAAGAAAAGATGGCTGCAAAATTAGGAGGAGATAAAGGAGGAAGTGATTCAAAGAAAAAAGGGAAAGGGCCTGCCCCCTATGCCGAAGACTTTGAAGATGTTACAGGAGTGTCAGGCACTTATACTGCAGCAGCAGGGGTTGAAGTACCTCGAGCTTCTGGCTATGGTACAGCCACCCAAACGGTGTTGAAGCTTCATTTCATGAATAAAGAAAATGGAAAAATAGTCAATAAGCTAAAGGTGTATGTAAACAAGCAAGGCACAAATGTAGACTTGTATTTGGATGAAAAGGTGATGGAACAAAACAATGTTCGGGTGTTTAATCATAATCGTAATGATGATAAAGTGATGGAATTAGAGGCGGGTGTATTGGCTTATTACGATGGAAAAGAGAAAAAGGTAACTGACGTTTGGGTAAAAGATGTGGCTCAATTAGAGGTGTATGATTTGGAAGTGGCTGAAGCAAAGTATGCGTCTGTAAATCGTAAACTCAAAGCGAAGGCTTTAGAGAAAAAGAAAAGCAGCATGATGACTTATAAAGCTTATAAAGCTTATGCTGGCAAAATTGCCTTTGCCAATCATTATTCGGTATTCAACTATCGCTACAGCGACCGACCTAGTGAAGATCCTGCTAAGTTTTTAAAATCCAACAAACTAGCAAAGGACATGTACATGCGTGCTTACTTCAATATGCCTATTAGTACTGAATGTGGAGAAGATTGCAGTTTCAATATTGAATATGAGCTATTAGGCGAAAAAACGAATCGTGAGCAACTCAGAAATTCAAGTCGTAAATGGAGCAATAACATTAAAGAAAAAACGGGCTATACCGATAATTTCTGTTGGTATGCACATACCTTAACAGGCGATGTATGGGATTATGCATATGTGTATTTGTTGTATAAAAATAAAGATAAATTTCAATTGGGTAAAACCTATAAATTGACCGTTCGTGTGTATGCACATAAAGATGGTAATGATGAAAAAGTAATGGCCGAAGGAGCAATTAACTTGGAATATACGAAGGAGTCTGTAGAGTATATGGCCGATAAAATGGAAAAGTTTCAACGATTCTTAGATGAATAAAAAATAGCTCATACCATTAAACTGAAGATTAGCCTTTATAGTGTATGTGTTATACTTTTAATCAACTCACGAATTTGTAGACATTCAAAAGTGGTAGTTGAATAATGACGTAAGAAGCATCTTTCTGCTAGGAAGGTGCTTCTTTGATTTGAGTAGGTATAATAATACTTGTTTTAGTTCTACTATTCCACCCGAAACTCAAGATGTTAGCTTGCCGAATTGCGATTATTTTGATAGATCGGAAGGGTAATTTCAAAAATAGTTTCGGACCACTCACTACTCAGTAATTTAATTTTCCCTTTGAGACGCTCCAAAATCACCATTGCTTCATACAAGCCTAAGCCTGCTCCTTTAGCATCTTCTGTGCCCACATAAAACATATCAAAAATGTGCCCTTGAGCTTCTTCCACAATACCTGTACCTTGATCAATCATTTGTATGACTACGGTACGCTCTTCTTGATTTACATCCACCTTAAAGTCAACGATGGCCTGTTCTTGCGTTCCTCGTTTAAAATCAATGGCATTCTGAATCAAATTTTCAAATAACCGTTCGAGCAACTCAAAATCTGCATGAAGTAATAATTCGCTCGGTGCTGATACATGGGCTTGTAGTTCAGCGGGTGAAAAAAGTGCAATACTCTGCGCTAAAAAATCTTTCACATTAATCGGTTGTAACACCACTTTATTAGATTTCAACTCTAAGGTTTCCATGAGGCGAGATAACATATTTCCCATCTCATTGAGTGTTAAATCCATTCGATCAACAAAAAGGTTAATCTCTTCATCCGTATTTTTCATGCGAATTAAATTGGCTAAACCCATAATTCGCGCAATTGGCCCTCTTAAATCGTGAGCTGCTCGATAAATGAAGTAATCTAATTCTGCATTATAGCGCTGTAACTCAATGAGTGCCTGATCGAGCTCTGCTGTTCGAGTGCTTACCTTTTCTTCTAGCTCATGATTTACCGCTAACAACTCCGAGTTCTTTTGTTCAATGGTTTGATGCGCTTCTTCTAACCAGCGATTTTTTCGCTGAATATCATCGCGTTGCCGTTCAATCTCTTCCTTTTGCTGATTCAATAATTTATTTTGGGCAATGGATTCTGCCATTCGCTCTTGCACCACTTTTTCTAATTTGCTTTTGGCACGCAATAATCGCCAAGTATTCAATCGTACAAACGCATAAATCAAGGCCATGAATAACACGAGGTAAATGAAAAACATCCACCATTTAAAATACCATGCTTTTTGTATAATAAAGTTAACGATAGCGGGCTTACTCCATTTATATCCATTAGAATGGTAAGCTCGTACTTGAAAGGTATACTTCCCATCTGCAAGCTGAGGGATAAACACACTGGATTGTTTAGCCAAACTCACCCATGCAGAGTCTACTCCTATAATCCGATACTGATATCGAATGTTCTTACTTGGATATACCAAGGCGGCAAAGCTAATTTCTAAGTAACTGTCGAAAGGGAGTTTATGGTAATCCGTTAAGTTCTTGAAGCTTTGCTTTTTGCCATTGCGTTTAATCTGAGTAATAATTGGGGTAGGCGTTTCTTGTGGGGTCATATGCTGATAGGTAGCAGTAGCTGCTCCTTCTACCGTACCCACCCACAAGCGTTTATTTTGATCCAACAACAAGTTTCTGTCACTAATGGTGTTACTGGGCAATCCGCTTAGCTCATCATAATGTAAGCCCTGTTGATTATAGGTAAAAATAAGCCCACTTTTACTTCCTAATAAAAAATTTTGATCAGCTAAAGCAACTACCGCATTGTAACCTGCTTCTGCCAACGCCAGGCCATTGATGGATTCGATATAGATTGATTCAAGCGAATACTGCTGTAGATCATATTTCCACAACCCACAAGAAGTGGCTAAAGCAATTTGCTGCTCATTAATAAAATCAAAATCATGAATCTTCAAATCTTTAGCACAAGACAAAGGCGTAAATGGTAAAGGAGTGAAACGATTTTCTAAAGAATCATATCGATAAATAGGCCGCCTAGTTGAATTAGTCAACACATATAATACGCCTGCGGTACTTTCTTTAATGAGTATGACATCATCATTTAACCCATGTTGTGTATTGAGGTAATCTATAATGGGGTTATTTAAGTTGCTGCAATCGATTCGATAAATACCAGGCAGACCATTTTTGGCAGTCCATGCCTGTTGGTTTTTGCCAAAGTGTAAAGCAGTAATAAAGGTATTATACTGTGGGTTATTATCTGTAATGCTTATGTTAATGAGCTTTCCTGTATGAAGATTGAGGTGTTGTAAATTACCAGAAGAAAGCCCAATTAGGAGTTGTTCACCTTGAACAGCTAACTTCATGGCATAACTATTTATATACTTCCAGATAGATTCCGTTTTCCAACCATTCTCTTGGGGAGTCATTTTAAAGATTTGCCGTCCTACGGCAAATAACGTTTGATCGTTTTCATTGCTCACAATATCTTGTATGTAAGCCTTCTTCCCTTCAAACTCCAGTGTTTGGAAAAAAGGCCGATGTAAATGTACAATGCCTTTATGTGTTCCGATCCATAAGCCACCTGCTTGATCATCTGTAATGCTTGAAACGCGTCCATCTTTTAATTGCTCAACAGGTATAATGCTATCATTACCTCCATGTTCTTCTAGCCGATACAGTCCGTCATTTCGTGTACCCAAATAAATAGTTCCTGAGTTGCTTTTATAAAAGCAGGTAATCCATTTTAATTTACCTAATCGTTTCACCGTTCCCCTGCGCAGCTCATGATCTATACTAATCTCAAAAACACCTGAATATCCTGTAAGTAAGAGTTTATCCCCTTTAAATAAGGCACCTGTAATATTGGGAATGTTCACATCGAGCTGATACGGAATAAATAATTCATTCGGGGCATCAAAAAGGTACAGAGTGCCATTGTAAGATGCAGCCCATAACAACTGTTGGGCATCTTCGGCAAAGGTGAAGGCATACACAAAACTCGTAGAGGTTTCGCTAGAAGGAAACGCATACTTTCGAAGTTGCCCATCTTGATAACAAGAAATTCCCGTATTTTCTCCGATCCAAAGCCGCTGCTGGCTATCTTCAAAAGTAAGTTTGGGATAGGCTACCCTTTGATCGGTAGGCTGAACTTCTCCCTGAATTAAGTTTTTAAAATGAACGGTATCTGTAAACGAGCGAATCTCATCAATTCCCATATCAGTAATGGCTATTAATTTTCCATTACTTAACTGTTTAAAGCTTTTGACGAAATTGCTCGATAATTGATTTCGGAAAGCGGTAAACTGTACACCGTCAAAACGCGCTGCGCCTTCATCTGAGGCAATCCAAATGAACCCTAAGGAATCTTGAATTACCGCTTTTACTACCTCAGAAGGTAACCCTGATTCAGCATTGTATCGAGTTATCTTAAAAGGCTGAGCCATTGTACTACTTAGTGGAAGCACAATTAAGATAATGATGACGATCCAGGGCCTTTTCATTGAGTTGTGTCTATTTTAATTGAGTTGTTATTGAATAGTAAGGCTGTTTAGTCACATATTCTTTTGGGTAATATAATAAATTTCGTAAATCAAAAGCAGATCACAAAGGAGATACTTAGAATAATCAAAGTCTTGCTTTGAAAGCTCGTCCTATTTATCTCCAACAATGTACAAATAGGCAATTGTAAGCCTATATGTGCTAGTTATGACGTGTAAATTGATTCTATATTGCTTACCTGCTTTGGGTTTAAACTCATGATCAATTCTAAATTATGATGATGTCAAATACATCTTTATTAGTAGAAGTAATACCAACTTTGCACTATCAGTAAGTATGATGTGTAAGTAACCCAATTTAAACTTACTCGATTCATTATGAATAAGTTGGTAGCACTACCGAAAATGGCTATTGTACCCATTTTGGTGCTTGTGATGCTTGGAATTGATTTTTACGTATTTCAGGCAATTAGAACGCTTCTCAGACATCGAAATGTCTTATTCCGCAGGCTCATTTATGGCCTGTACTGGTCAGTCACCCTCACCCTGCTCATTGGCTTGTTTATTTTTTACTTCGCAGATGAAACGCGCGTAGGCGATACCCTACGAACCATCATTATGGTAAGTATTTTTATGACTTACTTTTCTAAGCTGTTCACCCTAGCTTTTGTCTTTATTGATGATACCGTTCGCTTAATCAAATGGATGTATCGAAAGGCATTTCCTGTAAAAAAAGTAAAGGTAGAAAATGGCATTTCTCGATCACAATTTTTGGCTAAAGCAGGATTAGCATTAGCTGCCATGCCTGTATTTGCGGTTTCTTATGGCGTAGTTGCCGGAGCACATGATTATCGGGTGAGAAGAAGGCGTATTTACCTGCCCCATTTACCTAAAAGCTTTGATGGATTAAAGATCGCCCAAATTTCAGACATCCACTCTGGCAGCTTCTTTAATAAAACGGCTGTGAGACGCGGGGTAAAGATGCTGATGGATGAAGCCGCAGATCTCGTCTTTTTCACTGGAGATCTGGTCAACGATCAGGCTTCGGAAGTCCAAGAATATGTAGACATCTTCGGAAAAATAAACGCGCCACTTGGCGTGTTTTCTGTTTTAGGGAACCACGATTATGGCGATTACATCGTTTGGGAAAGTGAAGAAGCTAAAAAGCAAAATTTAGCAAAGCTCAAACAAGCACATGCAGCTATGGGCTGGCGATTGTTATTGAATGAGCACGAAATTTTGGAAAAAGATGGGGAAGAATTAGCCATCATTGGAGTAGAAAATTGGGGTGCTGGCGGTTTTTCAAAGTATGGCGATTTACAAAAAGCGACAGCAGGGATGCCTCATACTCCTGTAAAGCTGTTACTATCGCATGATCCTAGCCATTGGGAATATGAAGTAAAAGATACCGATATAGATATTACTTTCGCAGGCCATACCCACGGTATGCAATTTGGCGTAGAAATCGGGGATATAAAATGGAGCCCTGTGAAGTACCGTTACAAACACTGGGCAGGTTTATATCAAGAAAATGACCGTTACCTTTATGTAAATCGTGGTTTTGGCTACATGGGATATCCTGGAAGAATTGGAATGCCGCCAGAAATCACCATTATCGAACTACATAAAAGTTTAATTTAGTTGCTCATCGCTCTCCTTAGCATCGCGTTTATAAACTCCATCCTAAGGAGAGGGATTTATTATAATATTCCGTTTTCCACTTCCTAAAAATTCCTACCTTTGCAAACTTCGCATTAATTAGAGTAGGAAAACATGAAAGATTTAATCGCAGAATTGCAGTGGCGTGGTATGATTCATCAAACCATGCCTGGTTTGGAAGAGCAACTATCCAAAGAAATGACTTCTGGCTATATTGGTTTCGATCCTACTGCCAATTCGCTGCATATTGGAAACTTGGCAACCATTATGTTGTTGAAACAATTGCAGTTGGCAGGACATAAGCCCTATGCTTTGGTGGGCGGTGCTACGGGTATGGTTGGTGATCCATCGGGAAAATCAGCTGAACGAAACCTATTGGATGAGGAAACCCTGCGATATAACCAAGACTGCATCAAAAAACAATTAGAGAAATTCTTAGACTTTGATTGTGGCGATAACTCCGCCGTAATGGTTAACAACTACGACTGGTTTAAGGAGTTTGATTTCTTAGGCTTTTTGCGTGACGTTGGTAAGCACATCACGGTAAATTACATGATGGCTAAAGATTCTGTGAAAAATCGCTTAGAAACAGGCATTTCCTTTACGGAGTTCTCCTACCAATTATTGCAAGGCTACGATTTCTACCATTTGTATAAAGAACATGACGTGCGCCTACAAATGGGCGGTTCTGATCAATGGGGAAATATTACTACAGGTACCGAGCTGATTCGTAGAATGGGCGGCGGTTCAGCCTTTGCACTTACTTGTCCCTTAGTGACTAAAGCGGACGGCACCAAGTTTGGTAAATCTGAAGCAGGAAATGTATGGCTCGATCCTGAGCTAACCTCTCCTTATGCATTCTACCAGTTTTGGTTGAATGTGACTGATGAAGATGCACCTAAATTAATTCGGGTATTTACCTTGTATACCCAAGAAGAGATTGAGGCTTTTGAAAAAGAACATGCCGAGGCTCCTCACTTAAGAGTGTTGCAACATGCCATTGCCAATGAAGTGACCACGCGAGTACATGGCAAAGTAGCACTAGAAGGCGCTAAAGCTGCCTCGCAAATTTTATTTAATAAGAAAGCTACCTTTGATGATTTAAAGTCTATCGACTTGCTCACATGGAAAGGAATCGCTAAAGAATTGCCGCTAAGAAGTGTTTCTAAAGATCAATTAGGTACGGTAGAAGAAGTGGCTGATCTGTTATCAAATACAACAGAAAACCTCATCTTTAAATCGAAAGGAGAAGCCACTCGAATGATTAAAGGTGGTGGTGTGCGGATTAATAAAGATAAAGTAGCTGATCCAAAACAAGGTGTTGATTTTGAATTGGTTCATGATCGTTACATGCTGGTGCAAGTAGGTAAGCGCTTTTTCCTGATTGAAGCTGAATAGAGCTGTGATCACTTTTAAATAGATTAAATGCGCATTTTTCAATGCGCATTTAGTTTTTTATTACTGGTGAATGACACAAATGGTACACATCTTAAACCATACTCACCAATTGTGTGCTAAGTATTACTCAAAATAAACAATCACATCTTCTGCTGATTTACGGGAGATATCAGGCACTTCCGCATTTTCGGCAGGATAACCCACTGGAATTAACAAAAATGGTTTCTCATTTTTGGGGCGCTCCAGCACTTTTGCCAAAAAGTTTAACGGGCTTGGTGTGTGTGTTAAAGAAACAAGTCCTGCATTATGAATAGCGGTTAGCAAAAAGCCACTTGCCAAACCGACAGACTCAGTCACATAGTAGTTATTTTTCTTTTGTCCTTCTTCCTCCTCATAAATTCTTCGGAATACCACAATCAGCCACGGCGCGATTTCTAAGAAAGGCTTATGCTCATCTGTACCAAACTTTTGTAAATCGTCTAACCATTCATCAGACATGCGGCCATGATAGTTTTCATGCTCTTCTTTCTCTGCCGCTTCTCGAATGGCTTTTTTCATCTCCGGGTTTGAGATGGCACAAAACGTCCAAGGTTGCTTATTCGCTCCTGAAGGTGCCGAAGAAGCTGTCATGATAATTTCTTCAATCAACGCTTTAGGAACAGGCTTATCCGAAAACTCTCGAATACTGCGTCTTTGTTCCATGTACTGATGAAAGTTCAATCCGCGTGTGAGCGATTCTTCGCTGGAAAACTGTTGGGCCTTGTAGGGAATAAATTTATCTGCTTTAGCCATAATATTGATCGGTGTTGATGGTAAGGTTGTCTACTAAGGTGCTAAGATGTCAAAAAATTCCTGAGCTTTGAATTATTATCCGTTGTTTTTAACTCCACACCTCGCTACTGATGTGTGGAGATCAGGTTTATCCCAACTACAAATTTACGCTCTCATTTACTTTTCGATGCCTGAAATATTTTGATTTGTTGATATTACATCCAACATTTGTTAGCCGATTCTTGACATACCAAATTTACTTGAATAAAATCCAAGTCATCCCTTACCTAAAGTTAACCTATGCCAAAAATTACCTTAAATTGGTTGGCTCTTTTGTGCCTTACCTTAATCTCTTGCCGAGATGAAAACACCATTACTCCCCCACAAATTTCTGGACTTCGATTCATTGGAGAACAAGTCATTCCTTACAATACGCAGTTCCAATCATCAACAGTTGGCGGCCTTTCTGCCATCGATTACCATAACAATACTTGGTTCCTATTAAGTGATGATAAAAACGAACCTCGATTTTACACCGCTACGCTCAGCTTTGATGAAGACAGCTTTCACACAATCGAGCTACTAGCCAAAGTTGACTTATTAGACATCAATAATCAAGCATTTCAAGCTGAAGCGCCTGATCCTGAAGCATTACGGTTACACCCTAAAACGAATCAAATCATTTGGACGAGTGAAGGTGACATGAATAAGGGAATCAACCCTTTTGTACGAATTGCTTCACCCACGGGGCAATTTATCAACGAAATTGAATTACCTGAATTATTTCACGCCAATAGCAGTCTGGGTGGCCCTCGGTTAAATGGGGTGTTTGAAGGCGTGTGCATCGACACGAACTACGAGGGCTACTGGGTAAGCTTGGAAGAACCGCTCATTCAGGATGGAGAAGAAGCTAGTTTCTTTTCCTCCGAAAAATCTCCGATCCGAATAAGTTACATCAATCAGACAAGTACACAGTTTGGTGAGCAATATGCCTATCAATTAGACAAAGTTGCTCGGCGACCTATCCCATCAGATGGTTTTTCTGTAAATGGTGTAGTAGAGCTTTTAGCATTAAGCAAAACCACACTACTCGTATTGGAAAGGTCTTACGCTGTAGGCTATGTAGACGGAGGCAATAATGTTAAAATCTATCAAGCAGATTTAACGCATGCGACAGATGTTTCCAAAATCAATGCACTGGCTACGCACACATTTACTCCCGTAACTAAAACCTTATTATTTGATTTTGAAACGATTAGGGATGAGCTAACACAAAACCGAGTTGATAATATTGAGGGCATGGCTTTTGGCCCTACGCTACCCAATGGTAATCGCTCTTTGGTACTGGTATCTGATAATAATTTTAATCCAATCCAGTTAACCCAGTTATTAGTGTTTGAGGTAATGCCGTAAATGCTATTCTACGTGCGTCAATAAAGCATTTTCAACATGAATATAAACCAGATACTTCAAGAGATTGCTCAAGAAACTACTCCCTTTCAAACCCAAGGAGAGTTAGCCACCTATATTCCGGAGCTTGCCCACGTCAATCCCAATCAATTTGGAGTACATGTGATTTCATTAGAAGGCAATACCTATCAAATTGGAGACAGTCAAGTCAAATTCTCCATTCAAAGTATTTCCAAGGTATTATCCTTATCACTCGCTATTCATTTGGTTGGAGAACAGGTGTGGGAACGTATTGACGTAGAGCCATCGGGCGATCCTTTCAACTCTCTGGTATTATTAGAAAGTGAAAATGGAATTCCCCGAAATCCACTCATTAATTCAGGAGCCATCGTCATTGCCGATATCTTGGTTTCCCAGCTCAACAAACCCAAGGCTGATTTTCTAGCTTATGTTCGAAAGATCTCAGGCACCTCAACTATTGATTTTAATTTAAAAGTTGCTGCTTCTGAAAAAGCGTTCGGGTATCGCAATGCTGCCTTGGCTAATTTGATTAAGTCATTTGGTAACTTAGAAGGAAATATTGATGAAGTCTTAGATTTTTATTTTCACCAATGTGCCATCGAAATGACTTGCGCAGAATTGGCAAAATCCTTCCTGCTTTTTGCGAATCATGGCGATATCCCTGAATCAGGAGAGCAAATCCTCTCCAAAACACAAACCAAACGACTCAATGCCCTCATGCAAACCTGTGGCTTTTATGATGAAGCAGGAGAGTTTGCTTTTAAAGTAGGTCTGCCAGGAAAAAGTGGCGTAGGAGGTGGAATTGTCGCGATTCATCCAAGGGATTACAGCATCGCAGTTTGGAGTCCAAAGCTCAACCCAAAAGGCAACTCTGTTTTGGGAATGAAAGCGCTAGAGTTATTCACGACAAAAACAGGACTATCCATTTTTTAAAATTAAAAACCCTATTTAAACGTTGATTTAAACACTTAAAACCCCTTACTTACGTTTAATTCACGAAGTTGTCTAACAAACCACTTCAACTTATTTATCAATCTAAATTCAATATCATGAAAAAAACGCTATTCGCATTTCTACTTTGCCTTTGTGCCACTTTTACTTGGGCACAGTCAGATTACATCACAGGTCGATTTTATGAAGGATACATCATTAAAAAAGACGGTACGCAAAAGCGAGGATTAATTCAGTATTTAGCTGAACCTGCCCGATATGAAAAAGTGATCTTTAAGGCAAGCAATAAGGCAAAGAAAGAAAAGTATACACCTAAAAACTTAGGGGGTTATAAAGTGGCTGATGTCTTATACCATGCCATACAATACGAAGATGTTGTATTTAAAAGCCAAAAATTTCTTGCACTAGAAAAAGATGGTTGCCTAAAACAGTATTACCACAGGCAATATAGCCAACAAGACGCAGCTTGGAATACCATCATGATTTTGGTAAATGGAGATAAAGCAATTTCTACGCAAACTTTTGTGTTGAAGTATACGGCTAAAATGTCTGAATTAGTGAAGGATAATAAGGAACTAGCCAACAAAATTAAAAATAAAGAAGACGGCTATGGCCTGCTCAAAATTGAAAAGATTGTTGATGAATACAACAGTTCATGCAACAAATAACTTCTATCCAACACATTTATCACAGTATCATGAAAAAATTCACCTATATTCTTCCCATTCTCCTCTGTTGGACAGTCAGCTCTTTTGCACAAAATGTGAGTTGGGGTTTACCCTCTAAAACTCAAGAAGAGCAAGGCTTTGAAGTTCAGTGGGTTGCGGACGGTACCGAATTCATATACAAGGTTAAATCGAAGTATGACTTAAGTATTTTTGATACAAGAGTAATTGTAGAAAAATACAAGTTTAGCAATCTGGAGAAACTTGGCGAAGAGACCATTTCAAAAAAAGAGCCTCGGTTTACCAATAATGGAATTTTCCAAAAAGAAGGACTCGATTTTCTATTCTTTGCACGAGAGTTTAAAGGCGGGGAGTTGGTGTTAAGCTGGCAAGATGTGAATATTGCTACAGGTGCCAAAGGAACAAGAACAGAAATTGCACGCATTAAGGGAAAAAACATCAATAATTCAGGCCGCTTTATTGTTGCTCAATCTGCGGATAAAGAATATTATGCGGTGTTACAAGAGCAAATGTTCGTCAAAAAAACGAATGAGAAAGTAGCAATTTCTCTTTTTGATAAAAACTTTAAGTTAGTCAAAACGGTTTCTTACCAATATCCTTACCTGGCTAAAAGAGGTCCAATTCATAATTTATATGTGTCGGATGAAGGCGATGTATACCTCGTTAAGAATGTAAAACAACCTAAAATGAAGCCTTTTTTAAGCTTATTTTACTGGGATCAGACAAAAAACAGTTTGACAGAACATAGCTTAAAGTTGGAGAACAACCTACAGATTCTTCAGTTTCAAGGGCAATTCCAAGATAATAGTCTATTTATTCAAGGTGTGTTTACAACCGAAGGTTCTAAGGGTATACAAATGAAAGTAGGCTATGCGGGTTCTGAAGGGGCAACTGCCAATGGTATTCTTGCTGCCAAATTTACCAAGGGCAAAAAAGATTACTTGCAAATGAATAAAACCGACCGACTGTATAACGTGAATCTCAAAGCGTTTGAAATCGGTGATGAGAAAACGTTCGGTATGTTTGATCGCCTATTTGTTGAGAAAAAGAACAAACCAGGAACTACAAATACTGATTTTCAGTACGATTACTTCTATTCCTACAGTGGTTTTTACATGGCTATGCTGGATAATGCAACGGGTAAATTAGACTGGCTGAGTACCATAGAAGATGAAGAACCCAAAAGTAAAAATGATGGAGGTGATTTACTCTCCTATGTATACCATATTGGAGAAGAAAATATTGTCGTATTTTACAACGATACCCGAAAAGGCTACCGCTATCCTGTAAAGGAGGTTTACGATATGAAGGGCGCTCGTGTGAGTAAAGCAGATATTTTTAAGCCGGGCTTAGGAGGAACAGGAGGTACTTACTTCAATTTAAGTATGGATACCTTTTTCCCACTTCGGGACAACATTTACTTAATTAAAGCGAAAAGTGCTGTAGAAAGTAAGCTCGGTAAAATGCAATTGAATTAATAACCGTGATGCCTGACAACTGGTGTAGTGATCATCACTAAAGTCGTTCTGAGCGTTTCTCTCAGAATATTAAATCCCGTAAATCTCAGATGTACAATTGAATCCACATAACTAATCAGGCAGTCCCAACTAATAAGTCATCTCAATTTGTTTATTGAGATGACTTATGCTTTAATAACAAATGGATTTACGACCCCATTAATACCTTCACGAGGTTATATTTAATTTGGAAGAAATCTTGCATAGAAAGTCCGTCTTCTAACGCCTCTACTAATGATTCGATTGGACGGAAGGTAATTTTTGGATTATCAATCGTTTCTAGCCAACCGCTTCGTCCTCTACCTGTGGTAATCACTACAATAAAGTTTTCAGGCAATTCTTCCAACATCCCAATTTCCTTATTCACAAACTCATCAATCTGATTTGCGGTATATTTTTGACGTGAAAATGACTCAATAAAGGAAAGGTGTAAGATGAGGAAATTGCACCCTTTGAGCATATTGCTAATCTCTTGATGCCAAACCACATCTTTTTCTGGAAACACATGAAGGTTTAATTGCTCTTCTAACGTCTGACGCTTATTCTCTGGCATTCGTTTGTGTATGCGGTTATCAATCACACAAACTTTGGTATCAATGGCTTCAAAGAGTTCAATTAGTAAACTTGACTTTTCAAATCGATAATTATTAATTCCAGAAAAGCCATTACCTGCATAAAAATGTTTCAAAAACGTACCATGTGAACGAATTTCACACAATTGTTGACTTACTCCCGCTTGCTGATCTCCATGAGACAGCTCGATAATCCGTCCTGTAAAACTTTCTAGCTCAAACTTTCCATATAAATCCAAGTAGTTCCGATAGGATACTTCTCCTTGCTCATCCAATTGCAACAAACCAATCGGTGTATTTCGAATCGAAATTAGGGTTTGAATTTTAGTT
>JBMYQA010000032.1:0-33517 GCA_049600855.1 Flammeovirgaceae bacterium
TTTTCCCTGATTACGATGAAACCAATATGGTTCCTGTAGCCACTGAAGCCATCTATTACATTGATGACGTGGAGCAATCGACCAGCAGTGGAGGAGGAGATACCACGCCTCCAGTGATTACTCTAAACGGTGCCGCTACCATTAATTTAACAGTGGGTGATGCCTTTACCGACCCAGGAGCTACAGCCATGGATAATGTGGACGGTGATATTTCTGGAAACATTATCATTGGTGGCGACGTGGTTGATGTGAATACCGTTGGAAGTTATGTGATTACTTACAATGTAAGTGATGCCGCAGGAAACGCTGCCGCTCAAGTCACTCGAACCGTAAATGTAGCCGCAGCAGGGTTATTCCCAATTGACTTTGAAGATGGATTCGCATTTTCAGGTACATTTGATAATGGTGCAAATGGCTTGAATGCCGATAATCCAAATCCAAGTGGCATTAATACGTCTGCCAAAGTCTACCAGTTTAACAAAGTAGTGAACTCGGCTTGGTACTCAGGCATGTTCAACATCTTTACACAAGATATTGATGCAAATGCGGGGAATGTGTTTAAATTTAAGATTTGGTCGCCAAATGCGGGTATTAATATCCGTTTCCAACTGGAGAAAGAAGGCAACCAAGGGCCTATTCCTACCTATAATATTGACCAAACGCTGAATACAGCCAATCAATGGGTGGAAATGACGTTTGATTTCTCAGCTACTGCCATAGACTTAGCAGATGGCTACGATAAGATTGTGATTTTCCCTGATTACGATGAAACCAATATGGTTCCTGTAGCCACTGAAGCCATCTATTACATTGATGACGTGGAGCAATCGACCAGCAGTGGAGGAGGAGATACCACGCCTCCAGTGATTACTCTAAACGGTGCCGCTACCATTAATTTAACAGTGGGTGATGCCTTTACCGACCCAGGAGCTACAGCCATGGATAATGTGGACGGTGATATTTCTGGAAACATTATCATTGGTGGCGACGTGGTTGATGTGAATACCGTTGGAAGTTATGTGATTACTTACAATGTAAGTGATGCCGCAGGAAACGCTGCCGCTCAAGTCACTCGAACCGTAAATGTAGCCGCAGCAGGGTTATTCCCAATTGACTTTGAAGATGGATTCGCATTTTCAGGTACATTTGATAATGGTGCAAATGGCTTGAATGCCGATAATCCAAATCCAAGTGGCATTAATACGTCTGCCAAAGTCTACCAGTTTAACAAAGTCGTGAACTCGGCTTGGTACTCAGGCATGTTCAACATCTTTACACAAGATATTGATGCAAATGCGGGGAATGTGTTTAAATTTAAGATTTGGTCGCCAAATGCGGGTATTAATATCCGTTTCCAACTGGAAAAAGAAGGCAACCAAGGGCCTATTCCTACCTATAATATTGACCAAACGCTGAATACAGCCAATCAATGGGTGGAAATGACGTTTGATTTCTCAGCTACTGCCATAGACTTAGCAGATGGCTACGATAAGATTGTGATTTTCCCTGATTACGATGAAACCAATATGGTTCCTGTAGCCACTGAAGCCATCTACTACATTGATGATGTAGAACAATCGAATGGTAGTGGGGGAGGAGATACCACGCCACCAGTAATTACTTTAAACGGTGCGGCTACCATCAACTTAACGGTTGGTGATGCCTTTACCGACCCAGGAGCTACAGCCATGGATAATGTGGATGGCGATATTTCTGCCAACATTGTTGTGGGTGGCGATGTGGTTGATGTGAATACGGTTGGAAGTTATGTGATTACTTACAATGTGAGTGATGCCGCAGGAAATGCCGCTGCTCAAGTGACCCGAACGGTAAACGTTTCGGCAGCAAGTAGTGCATTATTCCCAATAGATTTCGAAGATGGCTCCACACTGTCAGGTACATTTGATAATGGTGCAACTGGCTTGAATGCCGATAATCCAAACCCAAGTGGTATCAATACGTCTGCCAAAGTCTATCAGTTTAATAAGGTAGTTGGTTCAGCGTGGTACTCTGGCGCATTTAATATCTTCACCCAAGACATTGATCCTGCTGGAGGGAACATCTTCAAAGTTAAAGTATGGTCGCCAAATGCTGGGATCAATTTCCGCTTTCAGTTAGAAAAAGAAGGAAATCAAGGGCCTATTGTCACCTACAATGTTGATCAAACTTTAAATACCGCGAATCAATGGGTGGAACTGACTTTTGACTTCTCCACTACGGGATTAAATCTGGCAGATGGATACGATAAAATTGTGATCTTCCCTGATTACGACGAAACCAATATGGTTCCTGTAGCGACAGAAGCGATTTATTATTTTGATGATATCACGCAAGAATAAACGCTTGAGTTTAGGAAGTATAGGCTGAGTAAAAACGCTCAGCCTATTTCCTCCTACTTTTTGATAACCATTCATTGGAAATAAATTAAGTCAACGACAAAAGTTTGTATGGAATGAAAGATTATTCAACCAGTAATCAGATAGATTTAACTGAACTACAACTCGATGGTGAAACGTATTATTGCATCACCAATGTAGATCAGATGCGACCATTTTTTATGAGCATCGTGAGTGATGCTAATCACTGGATGTTCATTGGGAGTAATGGAGGATTAAGTGCCGGAAGAAAAGATGCTGAAAATGCCTTATTTCCGTATTATACAGATGATAAAATCGTGGAGTCTGCTGAAATTACAGGAAGTAAGTCGATCTTTTTGGTTCAAAAAGACGGGAAATACCATACTTGGGAGCCGTTCTCAATCAGGTATGCGACACTTTACTGTACAAGCAGAAATCTGTACAAAAGTGTTTATGGCAATAAAGTACTTTTTGAAGAGGTAAACCACGACTTGAATTTGACTTTCCAATACCAGTGGAATTCAAGTAACCTTTATGGCTTCGTTAAAAAGAGTCGGCTTATCAATAACAGTGAAGAAGCGGTTACGGTGAAACTACTTGATGGTATCCAAAATCTCTTACCTTATGGCGTAGGCAGTGCACTGCAAGGACAACGAAGTAATTTGGTTGATGCCTACAAACGCAGTGAACTGGAACTTTCAAGTGGCATCGGCATTTTTGCGTTGAGTGCCATTATTGTAGATAAGGCAGAGCCGAGTGAAGCGCTGAAAGCTAATATTGCATGGTCGTTAGGGCTTGAAAACCCGAAATACCTGCTATCATCACTCCAGCTAGATCGTTTTAGAAATGGATATGAACTTGAGCAAGAGGTAGATGTGAAAGCAGAAAAAGGAGCTTATTTTCTGACTAAGGAAATCAAACTGGCTAAGCAGGAATCAAAAAGTTGGATGATCGTTGCCAATGTGAATCAAAATGTGAGCGCCATTGCTCAGCTTGCCGAAACCATCAAACACGATGCAAGGATTCAACAAGCGGTTAATCAAGACATTGAATTAGGAACCCAGCGGCTCATTGAATTGAATGCCTCAGCAGATGGTTTACAACTTTCTAATGATCGCTTAAGAGATACCAGACATTTCGCGAACTCATTGTTCAATATCATGCGAGGTGGAATTTTTGATCATAACTATCAATTAGAAAAAGGCGATTTCATCAAGTACATTGAACAAGCGAACAAAACGGTTGCGCAAACGTATCGTGACATTCTTGATAACCTTCAAGAACGCTTTTCATTGGCGCAACTGTTGGAAATGACCTCATCTTCTGACAGCAAGGCGTTCAGAAGGTTGTGTTTAGAATACTTACCATTGAAGTTTAGCCGAAGGCATGGTGACCCAAGTAGACCTTGGAATCGTTTTTCAATCAATACACATGATGAGCAGGATGGTACTAAAATTCTGGATTATGAGGGCAATTGGCGGGATATTTTTCAGAACTGGGAAGCATTGGCTCATTCCTATCCTGCTTTTATAGAAGGGATGATTTTCCGCTTCTTAAATGCTTCCACTTTTGATGGTTACAATCCCTACAGAATCACTAAAAACGGCATTGATTGGGAACGAATTGAGCCTGATGATCCGTGGTCATACATTGGCTATTGGGGCGATCATCAAATCATTTACCTATTAAAGTTCTTAGAGTTTTCAGAAAGTCATTATCCAGGCAAATTGGAGCGTTATTTTAATGAAGAGCTGTTTGTTTACGCAAATGTTCCTTACAAAATCAAGCCCTACCAAGATTTACTGGCTAATCCTAAAGATACGATTGACTTTGATCATGAACTTGATGAGGCCATTGCCGAAAAATGGCCACACCTGGGTGCCGATAGTGCCTTACTCACCAATCAACAAGGAGAGATCATGCAGGTCAATTTTATTGAAAAAATGCTCGCCACACTGCTCGCCAAACTGTCAAACTTTATTCCCGAAGGAGGCATTTGGATGAATACGCAGCGTCCCGAATGGAATGATGCGAATAATGCCTTGGTTGGTAATGGCGTTTCGATGGTCACCTTGTATTACATGATCCGATTTTTGAAGTTTGTGCATCGACTGTTTCAGGCAGCGGAGACTAAAACGGTACGCATTTCCAAAGAACTCTACGAATTCTACGCAACCGTATTTGCAGTACTCCAGCAGCACCAATCCTTACTTTCAGGAAAAATTGACGATAAACAGCGCAAGCTCATTTTAGATGGTTTAGGTCAGGCAGCCAGTGATTTTCGAGCACGCATCTATAAAGAATCTTTTCAAGGAGCTCAGCACGACTTGAGTATGGCTGAACTCATCGCATTTACTGAACTCAGCCTTGCCTACTTAGATCATACCTTAAAAGCGAATAAACGATCAGATCATTTATATCATGCATACAATTTGATGACAGTGGTTGATAAGGATGAAATATCCATTTCGTACCTCAGTGAGATGTTAGAAGGGCAAGTGGCGGTATTGAGTAGTGGTAATTTGTCTTCCCAAGAAGCATTAGCAGCATTGGATGGGCTCAAAGCCAGTAAACTTTTCCGCAATGATCAATACAGTTACCTGCTTTATCCTGACAAAGCATTAGCAGGATTTATGACTAAAAACAACATTCCTTCATCTGCAATCGAGCAATCTGAATTATTGAAAAAATTAGTGGCAGCTGGCAATACCCAGATTGTGGAACAGGATGTCAATGGCATTCATCATTTTAATGGGAATTTCAAGAATGCGAATGACCTTGCCGCAGCGCTCAAGCAACTCAATCGCCGCGAATACGCCCATTTGGTAGAAACTGAACAGGCCTTAGTGTTACAGATTTTTGAAAAAGTGTTTAATCACAAAGCATTTACAGGCAGATCGGGCACTTTCTTTGGCTACGAAGGGTTAGGTTCCATTTATTGGCACATGGTTTCTAAATTGGCTTTAGCTGTACAAGAATGTTGCCTCAAGGCCATTGAGGATAACGAAAGCGATGAAGTGATCGGCCGATTATTGGAACACTATTACGAAATCAATGCAGGCATTGGAAATCATAAACCACCAACGCTCTATGGAGCTTTCCCAACCGATCCTTACTCACATACGCCCAAAGGAAAAGGCGCTCAGCAACCAGGCATGACTGGACAAGTGAAAGAAGATATCCTTTGCCGCTTCGGGGAATTGGGAATTGTGATTCAGGAAGGAAAGTTGAGTTTTAAGCCACATATGCTTCGCAAAGACGAGTTTTTGGCTAAGCCTGCAATCTTCAATTACGTGGACATAAATGCACAAAGTAAGCAATTGCAGGTGGAGTCCAACGCGCTTTGTTTTACGTATTGCCAAATCCCGATCGTTTATCAACTCGCTCCTGAAAATCGCATTCAGGTAAGTTTAAAAGATAATAGCAAACGCACGATTGAAGGCTTAGTATTAGATGAGGCAACCAGCCAACAGGTATTTGAGCGTAGTGGTGAAGTGGTTCAAATGGTAGTTTACCTCAAAGCGGAAATCTTAAAGTGATGTGTACACATACTCCAATCAGTTTTTTATGAATAAGAAGTGATTAAAACACAACACGATGGAAACAAAATTCAAACTCCTAATTGCAGTCTTACTTTTTAGTTTAAGTATGGCCTGCAATCAAAAAGAATCAGAACAAAATCGAGTAACAAAACGGAAAGCAGTGACAGCAAAAGATATTTTAGGCAATCCCGATTACTTGGCAATTTCTTATGGCGGATACCGAGCCAAAACACGTGATGTGCAGCCAACGATTAAGCAACTCAAAGAAGATATGCACATTTTGGCTGCGATGGGAATCAAGGTGTTGCGCACGTACAATGTGCAACTCCCACAAGCGCCTAACTTGTTAAAAGCCATTCGCGAGCTGAAACAAGAAAACCCCGACTTTGAAATGTACGTGATGCTAGGTGCTTGGATTGACTGCAAAAATGCGTGGACAGATCAAGCTCCTGATCATAACGTAGAAAGTGAGCAAAATGAAGGAGAAATTGCCAGAGCAGTAGCCCTAGCCAATCAATATCCTGAAATTGTAAAAATACTTGCGGTGGGTAATGAAGCGATGGTAAAATGGGCTGAAAGCTACTATGTGCAGCCTGATGTAATCCTCAAGTGGGTAAAACACCTTCAAAATCTGAAAAAAGAAGGAAAACTTCCAACAGAGTTGTGGATTACCAGTTCAGATGATTTTTCCTCATGGGGAGGCGGTGATTCTACCCTACAAGTACCCGCACTCGCGGAGTTGGTAAAGGAGGTCGATTACATTTCGATGCACACCTATCCTTATCACAACTCTCATTACAATCCAGAATTCTGGAAAGTTCCTGAAAGCGAAGCACAATTATCAGACCTTGAACAGGTAGATTTAGCCATGTTGAGAGCAAAGGCATTTGCCGTAAATCAGTACGATTCCGTTGCTGCATACGTAAAAAGCCTCGGCGTAACGAAACCGATACACATTGGAGAAACGGGCTGGGCAACCATCTCCAATGGGCACTATGGGCCGAAGGGTTCCAAAGCAAGCGATGAATACAAACAGGGCTTGTACTACAAACACATGCGGGAATGGTCGAATCAAGCAGGGGTTTCATGCTTCTATTTTGAGGCTTTCGATGAGCAGTGGAAAGATGCGGGAAATCCCAAAGGTTCTGAAAATCACTTTGGTTTAATTAACCTCAAAGGCGAAGCGAAGTTTCCCATTTGGGATTTGGTTGACCAAGGCGTGTTTCGTGGCCTTACCAGAGATGGGCAAGAAATTGTAAAATCGTATAACGGTGACAAAAATGCCTTGCTAAAAGAAGTACTAGCGCCTCCTGCTCACTAATCATCCTCAATCCAATAATGAAAATGAAAAACTATCTGACCACCTTTCTAATAGCAGGAATGATGCTAAGTGCTTGCCAATCTGAAGACACATCGCTTCAAGTAGCTGTGTATGAAACCAGCGCTGCTGGGAATCAACTTACTCAATTAACGACATTTCAAAATTCCAATCACACGATTTCCATCAACCTTTTACCCCAAGAACAGTATCAAACCATCACTGGGTTTGGCGGATCGTTCACCGAAGCATCAGCGAGTTTGTTGAATAAAATGGGTACTGAAAACCGAGCGAAAATTATCGAAGCTTATTTTGGGGAAAGTGGCGCTCGGTATTCGTTAACCCGTACGCACATGAATTCGTGTGACTTTTCGCTGAGCAATTATTCGTATGCACCTGAAGCGGATAAAGCATTAAAAAACTTCTCCATCCAAGAAGATCAGGATGACATTATCCCAATGATTAAAGAAGCCATGGCAAAGTCTAAAGATGGATTCAAAATCATTGCATCACCTTGGACGGCTCCGCCTTGGATGAAGGATAACAAGAAATGGGTTGGGGGGAAATTATTACCAGAATACTACGATACCTGGGCTTTATTTTTCTCCAAATACCTCGATGCTTACAAAGCTGAGGGCATTGACATCTGGGCATTTACGGTTGAGAATGAGCCATTAGGCAATGGCAATAATTGGGAAAGTATGCATTACACGCCTCAAGAAATGACGGATTTTGTCCAAAATTACCTTGGCCCAAAATTAGAAGCCGATGGCAAAGGACAGGTGAAAATTCTAGGTTACGATCAAAATCGGGAACACCTGAAAGAATGGGTAGATGAGATGTATAAAAATGACAGTACTTCAAAATATTATGCAGGTACAGCCATTCATTGGTATGCCAGTACGTACGAAGTTTTTCCAGAAGAATTGCAATATGCGCATCAAAAAGCACCCAATAAACACTTAATTCAATCTGAAGCCTGTGTAGATGCTGAAGTGCCTAAATGGAAAGACGATGCTTGGTATTGGTCAAAAGAAGCTACCGATTGGGGTTGGGATTGGGCGCCAGAAGATCAAAAGAAATATCATCCTAAATATGTACCCGTTTATCGTTATGCACGCGACATCATTGGCTGCCTCAACAATTGGGTAGATGGCTGGGTAGATTGGAATATGGTACTCGACAAACAAGGCGGGCCAAACTGGTTTAAAAATTGGTGCGTAGCTCCCGTAATTGTCGATCCTGAGGCCGATGAAGTATACTTTACCCCATTGTATTACACACTCAGTCATTTTAGTAGATACATCAGGCCAGCAGCCAAACGAATTGGGTTTGAGGTGTCTGACTCCTCGCTGTTAGTTACAGCTGCTCAAAATACAGATGGTTCAATTGTCGTTGTCGTATTCAACCCATCAACTGAAGCGAAACATTTTTCACTCCACTTAGGTGAACGCACAAAACTACTATCCATTCATCAACAAGCTATTCAAACACTTGTAATAGCCAATTAACAAATATGAAAATGAGTAACTCTACTACATCTACTGCTCAAAAAGTGCCTTTTGGCGATAAGGTAGCATTTGGGATTGGTATGCTTGCCAATCAAATGTTTCCTGCTGTATTAGGCATTTTCATGGTTGTACTCGTGCAAGATTTAGGATTTCCGGGATGGATGTGGGGAATCTTATTCTTTCTTCCAAGAGTATTTGATTCCATCACGGACCCTATCATGGGGTTCATCTCCGACAATACCAAATCGCGTTGGGGCAGGCGAAGGCAATATGTATTCGTGGGCGCTATTGTGATGGGAATTTCTTTTGTATTGATGTGGCAATTGTATCGAGAAAATGGCATCAACTATAATTTTACCTATTTCTTACTGTGGTCGTTTATGTTCTATTTGGGGCTAACTATTTTCAGTGTGCCCTATGTAGCTATGGGCTATGAGATGAGTAACGACTTCCACGAACGCACCAATATTATGGCTGTCGCGCAATGGATTGGGCAATGGGCTTGGGTAATCGCGCCTTGGTTTTGGGTGGTGATGTACGACAAAGGTTGGTTTGAATCAGCAGATGTGGCTACTAGAAACTTAGCCATATGGGTCGGCATTGTTTGTATGGTCTTTGCCATGGTTCCCGCCATTTTCCTGAAAAGTAAATCAACCCTAAACGAAAACTACTCTCCGCTCACCATGAAAAATATTGGAGGTAGTTTAAATGAAATTTTACAAGGTTTTAAAGAAGCATTTGCTTCTAAACCTTTCCGAAAACTTTGTATTGCTACGTTCTTCATTTTTAATGCGTTTAATACCATTGCAGCCTTTTCCTTTTTCATCATTGTCTACCACATGTTCGATGGAGATGCAGGCGCAGCAGGCATTTGGCCGACACTTTTTGGTAGCGTAGGAGCCTTAGTAACTACTTTTGTAGTGATTCCTGTGGTGGCGCAGATGTCTAAAAGTATGGGGAAAAAGCGCGCTTTCGTCCTTTCACAAGGCATTTCCATTATAGGTTACATCATGCTTTGGTTCCTATTTATTCCAGGTAAGCCGTATATGTTCGTTTTCGCCCTGCCCTTTTTCTCATTTGGAATTGGTAGTTTATTCACCCTCATGATGTCTATGACTGCCGATGTGATTGATTTGGATGAATTAAATACGGGGCAACGCAGAGAAGGCGTTTTTGGAGCCATTTATTGGTGGATGGTCAAGTTTGGCTTAGCGATGGCAGGTTTGCTCAGTGGCGCAATCATGTCTTTAGTAGGCTTCAATCCAGACCCTAGCGTGGCAGCGCAACCTGAAGGAGCAATTACAGGGTTAAGAATTTTTTATTCGGTAGTACCCATTCTAGGAACACTCATCGCCATGTATGTCATGCGGAATTACGATGTCACCGAAGAACGCGCAAACGAAATTCGAGCGGAACTAGACAAACGAAAAAATTCGCCTAAAGCGCCTGTTAGCTCATCGTATTACCAAACGGACAAGCTCTTGTCATTGACCAATGTCAAGTTCAATGGAGCCATGGAAACAGATACCGATTTTAGCTCAAAAACAGCGGCTGAGCTTAAAGGATTATTTGCATCATCGCTCAACAAAGGCATGCACGGATTATGTTTCAGTCCGTATTTAGAAGGGCAGAATATTGGTGATATCTTATCAGAAGCACAAATTCGTCAACGGATGAATATCATTACACCTTATACCAAATGGGTTCGATCGTTTTCCTGTACGGAAGGCAATGAACACATCCCTAAAATAGCCCACGAAAAAGGATTGAAAACCTTAGTCGGTGCTTGGATTGGTCATGATGAAGCACAAAATGAAGCAGAAATTGCGAAGTTAATCGATTTGGCAAAGTCTGGTTATGTAGATATTGCTGCAGTAGGCAATGAGGTCTTACTTCGGAATGACTTACCCAAAGCGAGATTACTTGAATACATTAAACAAGTGAAAACAGCATTGCCCAATATCCCAGTAGGTTGTGTCGATACCTATTATCAATTCCATGAACATCCAGATTTAGTAGCTGCCTGTGATGTGATTTTAGCGAATTGCTATCCATTTTGGGAAGGAAGCGATGTGAATCAGGCTTCGCAGTATTTACAGCAAATGTATGCACTTACACAAAAAGCAGCGCAAGGTAAGCCTGTGATGATTACCGAAACGGGTTGGCCGAATAAAGGTGAGCATACCAAACATGCATTGCCTTCTCCTAAAAATGCGATGAAATACTTTATCAATGTAAATAATTGGCGGCAACAGCAAAATATTGATTTATTCTACTTTTCATCTTTTGATGAGTCTTGGAAAGTACGTCACGAAGGTGATGTAGGACAAAGTTGGGGAATTTGGGATAAAATGGAAAATTTAAAATATAGTTAGAAATGTCTAGAAGAGCAGAACGAGTTTTATCGCTAACGGCTAAAAATTATGCCGATAAAAGCACTACGGAATTGCGTGCCATGTATCAAGACGTATTTTCACAAGGCATGCATGGCCTTTGCTTCAGTCCGTATGTGGAAGGACAAAAGCCAGGAGATCAACTTTCGGAAGAACAAATCCATAGACGCTTGAAAATCATTCAGCCTTATACCAAATGGGTGCGCTCATTTTCGTGTACTGAGGGCAACGAATTGATTCCAAAAATTGCCAAAACATATGGATTAAAAACACTCGTTGGAGCATGGCTGGGTAAAGATTCTGAAATCAATCAACGCGAAATCGAAAACCTCATTCAAGTGGTGAAAGCGGGACATGTAGATATTGCCGCAGTAGGAAATGAAGTCTTGTATCGAAAAGATTTAACGGAAGATGAGTTGCTAAAATTTATCTATCAGGTAAAAGAAGCCATTCCCAACACACCTGTGGGTTATGTAGATGCGTATTATGAGTTTGTAGACCATCCCAAAATCACGGAAGCTTGCGATGTCATTCTCGCCAATTGTTATCCCTATTGGGAGGGTTGTCATAACGATTACGCACTGGTCTACATGAAAGACATGTATCATCAGGCATTAAGGGCTGGAAATGGGAAAAAGGTCATCATCTCCGAAACGGGCTGGCCCAGCCAAGGTACGAGTTTGGAAGGCGCCCAACCCTCAGCAGAAAATTTCATGAAGTACTTCATTAACACCCAAAAATGGTCGAAAGAAGATGATATTGACGTATTCTATTTTTCTTCCTTCGACGAATCGTGGAAAGTTGGCGCCGAAGGAGATGTGGGTGCCTATTGGGGCATTTGGGATAAAGAGGAACGATTGAAGTTTTGAGGTAAGTACTTAAATTGTATACTCATTCATCAAGTAATACTCGTTTTTTAGTGTTTGTGTAGTTTACAATAGGAGTTTATCACAAATGGTTTATTATGTCCGAAAAACAAACCATTTGTGATAAATTCTAATGATGTCCAAACTCTTAATATATAATCATTAAGCGAAAATAGTTTAATAGTAACTATTTCAATAGTTGTAAATTATCTTTAAATTGTTAGATGAGCACCATTGGATAAAACAGTATGACTGACGATAGAAATAATTCAGAAGAAGCTTATAAAAAGAATAAAGTATTATTAGAAGATGAACTCACTAACTTCATTGCATCCAGTATTATTTCTCATCATTCTTTTCCTTATAAAATATCAGAAAGACTTCTCCATTTATTTTCTCCTCAACCATTCAATAATCTAGGGCATCATTATCTTATTAATTACTCCAAGCTAAGATTAATGATATGGGATACCTTAGCGCTTTTAAAAAATAAAGTAGATGAAGAAAATAAATCTTCTCATGAAAAAGTTATAAAAGGCTGGAACTTGTTATTTATCATGACAACTATATTTTCAATCATTTTAACCATTATATTAAGTATTGCAGATCCTTCCTCTTTTCAAAGTTCATTCATTCTTACTGTAGTAGCTCTTTTTGCTCTTTTACCTATTAGAGTTCTAACAGAATCGATCCACCTTTTTAGTCGTAAACTTCTTGTCTTATCTAATGATAAACAAGTGAGCTATGCCAAAAAGTGTGAAGCAATTTCACGGAAAATACTTCAAGGAACTTGGGAACCATACAGTTCGAAACAACAAATTACCGCATGGCGCAAAACAATTTCTACAAATTATGGCGAAGGCATTATAGATAATTTCAAGATACCTATAGTTGTCATTTTTGATCATCAACCCTTTTTTACTGGATTTGGCACTAATACGTTCAACCGTTCTCTAGTATATACTAAACCTTGGCATAAGACGATAACTGAAAAAGAAGTAGTTAACAAATTAAAACTCAACCTTGAGCAAATACTCAAAAAATCAAAAATTGAAAGCTATAAATCTGGCTTTTTAATTGCTGTTCAAGCGAGTTCTATCAAACAAGAGAGTGCTTGGCTCAATGCTACAGGCAAACCCCATTTATATTGTTCACTTGACTCACCACATGACTATCAACAGGTAGATTCAGATGCTTCTGCTAGACTTTATTTAGCAATTCAAGTTTTACTTCCTCACTATAAAACTGCTTTATCTTTTTTTATTAGAGTGCGTATTTCAGGAGATACTATTCTCTGCCAGTTGTCAATGACTCAATTAATTGGTATTTATTCTAAGAGTAATATTTTGGGAGCTTTAGATTATTACAGCAAACTCTATAGAGGTGATTCTGAGGAAAATACAAACAAGTCTGAAGACAAAAAACATAAAGCAAAGTCTGTGAACGAGCTCAGAACTTATAAATTACGCTTCCACAGACCTAGTTTTGCACTCACTTCTGATGAAATCTCAGAAGCCCAAGTGTTTTCAGCATTACAAGATTCACCATCAAACGATTTTCAAAAGAAATATTTATCAGTTAAAAGCAACTTATGGAGAGGACAATACTTTCCCATTCATTCGTTGCACAAACATTTTCTTGACAAAGCCTATGAAACAGGGTTTCATAACCAAGAAATTTATTTACATCAAAACTTTTTAAAACAGATTATTTTAGAAGAAATCAGTCGAACTTTCGAAGAATTTGATTTCAATCATATCAAAGGGAAGCCAAGCAAAAAAGAATTATACAATCTTTAGTCTAATGACCTCATATTGAAACGTTATGCATAATACTGATCCTAAAGTTACCTTTCAACATTATAAAGAGACGATTACTAAAAAAGTAACTGACCTTATTGCTGCTTCTATTTTAGCCAGTAAAGACTTTGCCAATAAGGATAAATATCCCCGTTTTTTTCCGCTCCCTTTCAATAATTTTGGGCATTATTTCCTTTTTGACTACAATCGGTTTTTATTGATTTTAAATGAGTTTATTGATGAATTAAATGCCCTTCCAAAAAGAAAAATCAATCCTAAAATTGAGAATTATGGTTTATTATTCTCCATTTTATTATTCTTCTATTTTTTATTTACTTATCGAATAATTACTTCAATACTCATTTTAGTTGTGATCATTACAGCTATCTATCTACTTCAAAAGTACTTGAATGTAAGCAAAGCATGTGCAACACATCGAGTAGACTTAATCAATCAACTATTAGAAGGTTCTTGGGAACCATACGAGGATAAATACGATGAAATTATAACCAAAAATAGTTCAAGAGTTGGTGACGGTAGTATTGATGGGGAACAAGTTCCGGTATTAGTAATATTTAATGATATACACCCATTTCCAGGATATGGACAACTACAGATTGATCGGGTTTACTTATGCCAACCTAAAGAGGGGCAATCTCATGAAGAGAATATCGATCAACAATTCCTCAATAACTTGGTCGAGATTTTAAATCAGAAAATGGAAATCTCGGGATTAGACAATTTCAATTCAGGTTTTGTAGTTGGGATTCATGCAAAATCTATAGAAGCTAATAGCCAATGGTTAATTGAAGAAAGCAGACCCATATTATTTATCGATAAAGATAAAATCATGAACTCAAATGGTTTAGATGGATCAGCTCGATTATTCCTAACTATCCAAACTATTTTGCCTCAATTCATGACGGCTATTTCATTTTTCACACGAGTTTATAAAGTCGGAAACTCATTAGCTTGTCAAATATCTATTACAACACTTGGCCCTCCCGTACAAGGTACAATAGATATTTTAAAGCAACTTGATACTTACCAAAATGAAATGAAAAAAAACGAAAAGAGTTCTTTTTTAGATAGTTTAAATTCAAAAAATATTACGAAGACGATACCTACTATATTTACGAGAATAGCAAAAGCTTTTAAAGCCAAAGAACCCAAAGCCATAGGAGAAACTTTACTATCAAACTATTATTATAATAATAATTCATTCTTAGGTTATGTGGGTTATAAAGAGATTGAAGAATTAAAAACGCTAGCTTCTGAAGCTCTTCAAGAAAGTGGAAGATATCAAAAAGAATATGAAAAGTTAGATCAAAACACTTCAATATGGCCAGGACAACATTATGAAGTTAAAAACTACCGGGAAGACCATTCATTAACCTTTACAAATGACTATTTTGGGCGGCCAGAAGGGCTTGGCCAAACCACAGTATTATATGAACAACTCTCAAAAAGTATTTTAGATCTATTTGATGAAACAGGTTTTGATATTTCAGAGTATAAAGATAAAGAAGGTAATTATTTAATCAATGCCGAAAAAATTGAGCAGTTGGTTATCGGAGAGAAAATAACCATGAATACTTCTAATAGAAAAGGTAAGCAAGAGGTAGTAAGTAATAATCCAATTAAGGTTAACGCACAAGATTAATGAAAAAGATAGAGATTAATGCGAAACATATCGAACAGGTAATTTCACCAGATGGTGATGCTGAAATCAACATTCAGAAAATAGTAAGACATACTCCAGATCTTGTTGATATAAATGATGTTAAAGATATCAAATTGGAGCTTGACGAAATTAATCAGCTCAAAGGGTTAATTGCTAAAGCGAAAATTAAAGAAGTATTCATGGAGTTAGAAAAAAATAATGACATTAAAGTAAATAACACGTATATCAATCTGTCAAGCAGATTTGTTGGCTTACAATTAAAACATACGGAAAATCGAATTGATCATACAAGTTATGAAGTAGGCCTTCAAAATATTATACATGGAATCTTAAGCTTTTTAGATAACATATCTAAGTCAGTTTAATCTGTTGCCTAAAATTAAACTATAACAATCAAACGTAGCTTCAATTTACAATCACTAAATTCTAATGCATACATCCCTTGGTATTGAAATCAAAACGAGTGCTCAATTAGCTCAAGAGAAAAATCAACCCATTCCAACAGGAAGCACCTCGATTACTGTATTGTCCATTTTAAAAGCAATGGAAAGCTTTAATCAGGAGCTTGAGGGTGATTGGTCAGCGGTTACTCCTCATCAAAAAGCTTTTTTTGAGCATTGTTATCCATACATTGATCAGCTGAATAAATATGCTAAAGATGAATTATTTGGGAAAATATCAACGAGTCATGAAGTATTAAACGCCTTTTTGGGAGAACAGGGCTTCGATATCCAACTTGATCCACTTGATCCGGATTCGATTGGCGTAGTAGCCATTTTAAAGCTTTTGTTGCAATGGCGGGAAACGGCAGAAACGACTTCCATTGCCTATGAAGGGAAAACCTATCCAGCCGTGCAAATGAAAGAACACCTCCGCTTTTTTGGGAGTCCAGCCATCCAAACGCCCATATTGGGAATTTGGCCGCAAAAAGAAGATACGATTGTGATGATGGTACCTGCCGATGCGCGTTACGAAGGCATTCACTTACTTTTTCGAATTTTAGAGATTAGTAAGGAAATTAAGGGCATTAAAATGGATGGCTATGACGAGTTTGAAGTAAGCTTTCCTATGGTGAGCTTAACGAATGAGGCAGATGTTCAATGGTTAATCAACCTACAAAAAGGGGAGGAGTGGTTTGTGTCTCAAGCACTACAGGAAAATAAACTAAGGATCAATCAACATGGGGCAACGGCAGAATCTGCTACCGCGATGGTCATGACAAGAGGCATCTCCGAAGTTTATGAATATGTGATTGATCAACCTTTTTTCTTTTTTACCTTGGATACCAAAACACGTTTTCCAACATTTATCGCTTATCTAGCACCTGATTCTTGGAAAGATCCTGAAAGTGAATAATTCCAACAAGCACAGTATAAGCTAAATTACTGCACTTGTTGGATTTCATTTCTTTGCTATTCAATCACTAACCTGCGGTGCAATACTTTTTCGTCAGCTTTCAAGCGAATCAAGTAAAGTCCAGCTTCCAGTTTTTGGGCAAGGTTTAGGGTACTTTGTTGATGTAAAATCGCTTTTCTGTATACAGACTGGCCTGCTAAATTGAGAATTTCAATTTCTCCACCAGTTTTTCCTAAGGTCACAGAGAGTTCTCCGCGAGTGGGATTTGGGAAAAAGTCGAGTTGTTTCAAATCCGCTTCAATGGATGAAACGTTTGAAGTACCAAAGCGTGCGCTTGGGGCGTTTTGCGATAGGTATACCACAAAATTGGCATCGTATAAGGTATACTGAAAGTTGTTGTACCACAACGTACCCTCATTGTAAGTATTGGTATAAGATAAGGCAATAGAGGAATTGGAAATCTCGAAGGTATACGTAGTATTGGCTTCAAGAAAAACTGATCCAGTTATTGCAATTGCCTGATTACCACTTCCTTTACTAATACCCGATTGGCTATAAATTGGCGTACCCGAACTGGTATTCCCCTCAAATAGACGAAGGGTAGAGTTGGAGATTGCATTTTGGAAAATCACATCCAATTGCGTTAAATAACCCGCATCACTGGTTTGGAAACTCTGCCCCATGTCAAATAAGTTCGTGTACGCGAGGTAGAAACTTCCTGTAGCATTATCAATGGTATAGGTCGAACCTCCACTTCCTCCGCCATTAGTATCATCCAATGTGGTAGCAGTTGCTTCTGAGCTCGTTTCCGTTTCATTTCCATCTGTAACGGTGATTTGGTAATAGTAGGTTGTATTTGTAGCTAGTGAATTATCTGCATAAGCAGTCGCATTTGCAGGTAAAGTTGCAATGGTGACGAATCCAGATCCACTGGTAGTCGATCTACTGACGCTGTAAGCGGTTTCTCCTGTAGCATTATCTGTCCAAGCTAAGTCAATGCTACTAGTACCTGTTGCAGTAGCGGTAACATTACTTGGTGCAATGATGGAATTATTCCCTCCGTTATTGCCACCTCCATTATTTCCTCCGCCGTCAACCAAACCTAAAAACTTGGCCGCCCAATAAGAGGAAAAAAAGTTTTTATCGGTCGCATAACCGCCTGTATTTCCTCCCTGCGTACTTCCTGAACCAGGATCAACCGCAATGGCATGTCCCATATTATTGATCTCATAAGTCGCGACTACGATATCCGATCCATTGTAGTATAACTGCTCCGTTATGTCCGAATTCCCTTGAAAGCTTGTTGTTGTTTGATCACCATTTGCATCTGTGCCGTGTACATTTGTCCACTGTTCTGCGAGTTCGGTAAGGTTCATATCACGAACAGTAAAATCTCCTGTTCCGTGAAATACCGCTAAGGTAGGATAGGGCCCGTTATATGAAGAATAGGCATTCCGCACTAAATTCCCCCATTGCGTAGGTGTATTATTCGTGCCAGGAGACATGGCCTGAAAAGCACCAGTAAGGCCAACCCCTGCACGGTAGGGCAATCCTGCCATTACTGCCCCGCCTTTAAACACATCTGGATAGGTAGCCATCATTACCGAAGTCATTCCCCCGCCAGCAGAAAAACCTGTCACAAACACTTGCGCAGCATCAATTGAATAATCCGCTTTCATTTTATCTACCATTGCTTTAATGGAACGCGCTTCTCCTTGTCCTCGTGTAATGTCTCCCGTTTCAAACCAATTGAAGCATCTTGAAGAGTTATTCCCACTTTTCTGCTCTGGATAGACCACATAGAATTTATGCTCATCAGCCAAATCGTTCCAACCTGATTCGTTGGCATAGCCATTTGCATCTTGTGTACAACCATGCATCACCACCAACAAGGGGGCGTTACTTGGGACTCCGCTCGGAACGTATGTATACATGGATAAATTACCAGGATTACTTCCAAAACTGGAAACTGATGTAAGCTGAGCCTGTACCAAAGGACTGATTCCCAAGAATAGTAAAATCCCTAATAAATGATTGAGTGTTTTCATTTTCATATTATAGCTTAGAGGTAAAGAAAAAGATAAACTAGCTGATCGTTTGTGCGGTGTTTCTTAGTAAATGAGTAGGACAGGATATTGGAATGAAAGTTGGCGCAATCTGTGGATTACTTTAAAAGTAAGTGCAAAATGGAAAAGGAGTTTTACCGATGAGGTGAACGGAGAAAAAAATTAGGTAAAGGGCTGGTATTTTAGGGTGAAGCATCTTTCATGAGCGCTCAAACTAGTATAATCAACAAATAATCATCCTAATGATAATAGGGTCATTTGCTTAATTACCTTCTAGCCACTTCTTAAATGCAGAGCCATTTCGTTGACTCACGATGCTGTGAGAAAACGGGTGGGGCTTAAGGTACACACTCAATTGATGGCCATCTTGATGAATCTCTTCAATGCTGTTTAAATGGATAAGCTGTTGGCGGTTTATTCTGAAAAATTGGCTGGGATCAAGCATTTTGGTTAATTCATCCAATGAGTAGTTTACAGCATATTTATTTCCCGAAAAATCGATTAAAGTCACAATGCCATCTTTGGTGAAGTACGCGATTTCCTCAGTAGTAACTACACGCAGTAACTTTCCTACTTTAACTAAAAATCGCGATTTGTATGTAGGCTTTTGCCAATCAATCTGCGTAATGAGTTGTTTGATTGGGGCAGAACGAGCTACGTGTTGGGAATCGTATAATTTCCTAAACTTATCCAAGCTCAACTTCAGCCGATCAAAGCTGATTGGCTTGAGTAAGTAATCAATGCTGTTCAGTTCGAAGGCTTTCTGAATGTACTCGTGATAGGCGGTGGTAAAAATGACAGGTGTACTAACATCTATATCCTCAAAAATCTCAAATGAAAGCCCATCACCTAATTGAACATCCAAGAAAATTAATGAGGGCGGTTCATGATTGGCCAACCAATCGATTGCGGCATGTACGCTAGTTAGTGTGGGGAATATGTGAAATTCAGGATCGTATCGAAGGAGCATGCGTAGGAGGTTATTTGCCGTTACTTGCTCGTCTTCTATAATCAACACGTGCTTCATGACCAAATGGGAATTTTAATGGCGAAATGCTGCTTGCTTTGCAGGATTTGAACTGATCGACCCGTTAAATACGCACACCTTGCTTCAAGGTTTTCTAGTCCTATTCCATTGGAAATGGGCTGTGAGCTCCGTAGCTGTAAATTATTTTTAACCTCAATCCAAGAAGAATGATCCGTTTGAATGGAAATACTCAAAGGATGTTGCGCATCAATGCGATTGTGTTTGATGGCATTTTCGATGGGAATCTGAAGTGCCATTGTTACAATGTTTTTACTTTTCAATTTCTCAGGAATCTCGATATGGATGCGAATCTGTTTTGCATATCGAATCGCTAATAATTCTGTGTAAGGTCGGATGAGTGTGAGCTCTTCGGCTAATGTATGACTTTCTTTGGCTAAACTGCTCAACACATAACGATACACATCCGATAGCTTTAGTAAAAAATCACTGGCTTTATCGACATCCTCATGAATCAACCCATGCAAGGTGCTGAAATTGTTGAACATAAAATGTGGATCAATCTGTTGTTTGAGGTTTTCAAGGTTGGCAGCAATACTTTCTTGTTTAAATTGATGGGCTTCGAGTAGAGCTTGTTGCCTTGCTGAAACAATCTGATACCCCATTTGTACGGAGTTAATCATCAAGCAGATTACGAAGGCAAAAGCCGTACTCATTAACACATGTGCAATACTCAACGGATTATCATTATTCAGGTAGTTATTTTCAAAGTAGTTGATGCCAATAAAACTTAGATTGAATACCGTAATTTGAATAAAAGTGACTAGGACAAATTGCCGAATTACTTTTTGCCAAAAGCCCATTTTCCATGAAGCGTGATTTACAAACCAAGCGTTAACGCGATAGCCAATAAACCACAAGACAAACACGATTCCCATAGACCAAAAGAAACCATACCAAGTGATTCCGATTGGTTCGCGAAATTGGGAGAGCAAAAAGGCCAATCCTTGGAAGAAAAAGGTAATTACCAAAGGATAAATCCATTGTGCCCATTTGCTAATTTTAGGAAGTTTTCCAACCGACTTGTACGCTTCATTCATAATAGGTAGATGCATGTACTTCTGGAATTACCAAGACCGCATCGTAACTCCAAATTAACTTTTCTAGTCCGTTGTCCAAATTCTTGATTTTGCCATAAAAAAGCAACTCACGGACAGTTCGTAAATCAATAACCGTCCAATCTTTTTCCTCAGAAACGCTAAAAATTGGTGAGAAATTAATTTTATCAAGGTATTTACTCGCATCGTAAGGCTTATTTTTTTCTTTCTCATCCACAAAAGGGTTGTAGGCATTTTGCGTTCCTTTTACTCCAACAACGTAGAGGTGGAAAGAGCTGCTCTTTTCCATGCTGGCGAGCTCCGACACGAAATTACCAATATCAAAAGCATTTAAGCCATTGGCACCTCGATAAATGTGGTTAGCCCCAAACTTGAACAAGACTTTAGGCAATGTATTATTTTTAGCTTTGGCTTGTTGATAATAATCTAGGAAATGGCTTTTCATTAATTCAGCCCGTTGCACATTCGAAGCAAATCCTTGCTGACTAAAAAACTTCAAATAAATGGATTGACTTACGATTAACTCATCAATGATGTTAATCGCTTCCACATTGCCTTGAAAGGCTGATTTTATTTTTTCAAAATCTGCTGGCTTGAGGTTATACATCAAAATAGAAGTAGGGTTTTTGGTTTTGATGGTTTCTTCAAAGCCTTTTTGAGCCTTTGCCAGATACGTTTCTACCAACGTCTTAGCCTCTGGATTAGGAGCGATTTCAATCAACTTCTTAAATAATAGTCGAGGCGCGCCAATAAACTCTTGATCTAATCCCCAAATCCGAGGCTCATCATCTTTTCGTAATTTCATCATGGCCTTTAAAATTTCGACCTCTTCCTGATAAAAATAGAAAGGAACCGCCCAAGGTATCGTTTGATTGAGTTTGGCAAATTGTTGATCTGCGTTTTTACTTTTCGCCATCTTTTGGAGATAGGAAGCCGTTATTGGTCCTGTTTCAGTGGCAAAATAACCATAACCTCCTGCTGTATTTGCCAACGCATTTACCATAAAAGTTGTAAATAAGGGAAGCTCCGCTAGGCCATGATCTTCCCCAATCAGAAAGAATTGACTGTTTTTAGCCGCATTGATGAGAAACTCCTTTCCAGCTCCTTTCCATGTATTTTCATCAACTTGAATAGTGGTTTTAGCTTGGTGAAACTGAGCAATCAGCAAACTATCCTGAGCAACTAAACGATTGGTGAGCATCGCGGTAAGCAGCAATAAGAACATACGCTTTTTCATGTGAATGTAAGTTTGGGTGTTAAAGATTGAGTGATGCCAAAAGGGTATAACCTGTTCTTTTTTGAAGAATATTTCCAAGTAATTTACTTCAATCTATTGCTGTTAGGTGTTTACAGTAGCCGAGCGCACACTTAATTTATTGGAGCGTGGGAATTTGTTGATTAAGTGCAGGTATAAAACCTGCTTTCCCATTTCATATCGGTTTTTATATCAAGATTGTAAAGCCATGAGAAGTGCTAGATAAAAATCATATTTTTTTGTATTTGAAAATCAACAAGTTAACGAGTACGATAGCGATTTTTCAAAAAAAGTTTAAAGTCAATTAAACCTTTTCTACTGTTTGTAATCAAAGAGACAAACATTCAGGAAACAGTATAGGAAACTTTAAACTTTTAAAAACATGAAAATCTTAAAATTAGTCATCATTGTCTTTGCATGTACCGCCTTATTTACGGCTTGTCAAGAGGATCAAAGCATTGAATTATTTACAGATGAAGAAAGCACCACAGCACTTGATGCGCAAGAGTTTGAAGGGGAAATCGAAGCATTGGTTGAAGTGAGTGAACAATCCTTTTTATCGGTAGGTCGAGTAGCGGGCACAGATTCAACCGCACTTTGTACGAGTGCTGTCATTACCCATGATGCTGATGCGAAAACCATCGTTATTGATTTTGGTAATGAAGGCTGTGTCGGCCCTGGAGGTAATATCAGAACAGGTAAGCTGACCATTGTGTATACAGGTGACTTTGCAAGAGAGCATACGGGTGAAAAAACGTTAACTTTCGACAACTTTGCCATTAATGGTAATGGCGTAACGGGTAATGTACACATTGGTGCTTGGGCTAAGAATAATGCAGAGCACTGGCAGTCAACCGTTACTTCTTCTGAAGTAGTATTCAACTTTACGGATGGGACATCGTTTAGCGTAAATAATGGTACACGTACTCGTGAAGTGATTCAAGGGACATTAGGTTTACCAGTTGCTTTGCGCATCACTGGTGGTTCTACAGGAACTAACCGTGCTGGTAGAGGCTATACTACGGTAATCTCTACGAATGAGCCCATCACTTTTCTACGCGCTTGTTTACGATCAGGAAACCCGTACCCTGTAGCAGGACGAAGAGGTATTCAAGTAGCAGGTCGCCCTCAGTTTAACATTGACTTTGGCAATGGAACGTGCGATCGTTTAGCCATCATTCAAATTGGTAATAGTGAGCCTATTCCAATCGTGTTGGGCAGAAGATAAATGAAGCAATATTTGTAACGAATAAGTTTTAAAAGCGCTACCAGTAGGTAGTGCTTTTTTAGTGTTGGTGCGCACCTGTCCTAAATTCCTTGCCTCAATCTCAATCTTTATGACGTACTTAACTTGTTGAGTTTGGAAACCCGACATAGGCAAAGTTGGAGCTTCCTAGCTTCAACTTTATGTACGTTGAGTTTCGAAACTCAACATTATTAGGATCGAAGATGAGATATTTAGACCTAAATCTAAATAATTACGCTTTCAGCTTGATTCCCAACCAATCCAACACATTTTTATGCCAAATGTCTTTCCCTTCTTGTTCCGTAAGAATTCCCGTTTCCACCGCATAATCTACCACGCGGCCAGGGTAGGAGGTACCCACACCTTCCATTTCTCCTAAGGGATAAGGATCATCCAAACCCATCATAATTTGACTGGCACCTACACGCTTTTTGAGCAATTCTAAAGTATACGAATCGTGCACCAACGTGTCGAAGTACAAGTTCTTGTGCCCTAATGTTTTTCTTGGGTCTTGAAGCCCTTCGAAAATGTCTGGACGACCGTCAAATCCCTGAATTCGTCTGCCATAATTTGCAATGCCCAACATGCCGCCGTGTGCAAAACTAGTGCGTAAATTTGGATATTTATTGGGTAAATCACGCAAAGTGAATAGGTGAAGTGTATCTGCACATTGCGCCATCATCCAAACCAAATGGAATCTCCAGTATTTGTTTTTTAAGGCAATCATTTTCTCCCCATCGTAGGGATGAATTTGAAGCGCCAGCCCGTAGTGATTCGCGAGTTCATAAATTGGATCAACATCGGCTTCTGCGACAGACAGCCATTCGCCACTTGCATTTAAGAAATGCGTAGGCAAACTCAGCATTTTTAATCCGAGCTCATTCACACATCGATCAATTTCCTTAAGAGCTTGATCCATGTACAAGGGTTGAACGACAAAACCGCATGTGAACTTATCTGGATAATCCCTTTGAATGGAAGCATTGTAATCATTTTGAAACCGAATGCCATCAGCACAATCTTGTTCTTCCCAACCATTACAATACAATTGGGAAAGGCAAAGAATAACGCCGTGATCAATGTGGTAACGCTCCATCCACTCCAATTTCTCTTTGATAAAAAAACTAGGATCAGTAATTGGCCTCGACCAATCACCTTGCCTCATGAATTTCTTATCCTCATCAATCCAAAAAAGCTTTTTCTCGCGCATGAATGCGGGAATCTGAGAAGGCTCTGGAAGTATATGGCCATGTCCGTTTATTCGCATAGTGTAAATGAACTTTAACTTAACATGGATACAAAGTAAGAGATTTTTCACAAATGCAACAAAGTTGCAGGTTGTATATGATCAGGTTTACTTGGATGTCAAGAGCAGTGGAAGCAACTACACAAACCTGAGGCTAGTTGCATTTTTTGTTTAGTGTTAAAAAAGCAGTTCAAAGAGTTTCTTACTCATTGGGATACAACTTTCTAGGGATGGTCATCAACGCTTTTTGCCTACCGTCAATGTACCAAACTTTTTCCCCATCAAAAAATGCATCTTCTTCCAACATGATGCGAATTTCCTTTTTCCATGCTTCAAGATAGACTTTGGCATTCAACTCAATGGAGTAGGCGGTATTTTTATACAAGGGATAATCACCTTTACCGGGCACACCGCCCTGCTGATCCCACAAACCAATGGTTGGCCCTGCACCATGTCCGTGAAAACCAATCGGATGGGTATAAATCACGCCCTTAATCCCTTCTGCTTTGCATTGATCAAGTGTGGCTTTCAAAATTTCATTGCCTGTTGCGCCTTCCTTAAAATGAGACGTCAAAATGTCTTGTACGCGATTTCCAACTTTAAAGGCTGCTTTCAAGTAATCAGGCGCGCTTTTTTCATTGGCTTTGAGGATGTAAACGTGTTGCTGTGTGTCTGTGTTTAAGCGTAAATAGGTAATCCCAAAGTCTACATGTACCAAATCTCCAGGTAAAATCACCTGCTGATTGGGGCGCTCTGAAAAGGCCCTTAAATGATCAAAGCTTTCAGGATCAGCCCGTTGGATGGAAACAGTAGGATGGAACCAAGCCGTGAAACCCAATTCCCGAATGCGGTCGCGGTACCACCACACCACATCGTCTGTTGTGCTTACCCCAGGCTGAATCACCTTTTCAGAAAGGCCCTCGGCAATAATTTGATGGGCCATGCGTACAATATTTTGGTAAACCATCATTTCTGACTCGGTACGGGTTTCCAGCCAGCCAATGGCAACATTTTCTGCACTCACTACCCTCGATTGATACCTTTTGGGCAATACCTCCATCAGTTGTTCGTAATGTGTAGCGGATAAGCCATCTGCTAAGGCAAAGTTTTTGGATGTATTGATGCCGATTTTTTTCGGCTTTTTCGATTTAATCATTTCGGCAAGAGCTTCCCATTGGTTGGGCTGTTTTTCTTTATTCCAAAGGGTTTTGAAAATATTCCCTGTGTTGTATCGAGACATCCCAAACGTCTCCAAGGCTTTGCCATTTCCAGGATCATAAGCAATGAGCATGGTCGTTCTTCGTGCAGATTGCCAAGTAGCAGGTAGCAGTGTTTTAATGACAGGATCTTCATTGTACTCTCTGGCGATAATAATCCACATATCGATACCCGATCGGCGCATGATTTCAGGCAAGACAGTTTGCACGCGTTCCTCTAGCCAGGCATCAATCACTGCTGCGCGCTCTTGCATGTTGAGTGTTTTAGGGAAATAGGAATTTTGTGCAACGCTTGGGAAGCTGAAAAGGCTGAGGCAGATCAGCAAAAAGGAAATGTTGAGTCTCATGTTTTGGTGAATTAAGTTTCGAGTTGGGGTACAAATTAGTAAAGGAGTGATGACGAAAAAAATAGCTGGATGAATTTTTCGGAATCATTTATTTCAAATGTTAGACAAGTTCAAACAGCCTCTTAAACATCCTTATTCCGTTTTTTGGTAAACGGGATGCGTGGTGGGTAGCTTGGTTCTAGCCCCTGAATGGTGGACACGATACCAGCCTTCAGCTGCTTTGAAGTACAGGTGATCTGCTTTTTCTCCTTCATGTATTTGTTTATATTGGGTGTATTGCGCGTAAGTCGCATCATAGCCCCTATCCGTAATGATTCCATAGTATTTCCCTTTGCGGAATAAATAACTCTGCCTATTGAATACCGCAAACAGTTCATCAAAGATGGGTTTAGTCAGGTAAGTATATTTACTATTGATATGCACGTTGATGGAAAGCAAGCCCCATTTCCCGCCCTGTTGGTAAGCGGTAATGGTTTGGCGATACTGTTTGTCTAACACGGCTAAGGAATCGAATGAAGTTTGCGTATCAATGATGAGCGTATCTAGCTTGGTATAACCAAAAAATGTACGCCCCTCTTTTTGAACGGCAAAGGTGTAACGATTTAAGGAATAAATGTGCTCAAAAGCTAGGGAAGGATCAGATTTTCCAAGTACCGTCTTGAGTTTCCAAATTCCCTCTTTTTGAACGGCAAAACTATGATGATAACCCGATTCCACGAGCAAGAAGATGCGATCATACTGGTGGGGAATGATCAGTTGGCCGAGCTGATTAAACACGCCCTTTTTTCCATCTTTTTCCGCAATTAAATACCCATAAGCCGTCTGTGTGATGTTGGTGTAGTGCAAAGGCAATACATTTTGTGCATCTGTATTGTAATATCCATACAACCCATCTTTTTGGGCGAGGTAATGCCTGTTTTTATAATAAATTGAATCGTAAACAGGAGGGATTTCCCAAGTTTGGTTGGTACCGATTAAACCGTAGTAATCTCTTTTGCGAGCCAGAATACGCCGACTTTGGTAAGAAAAGTGTTGATTGGTATCAAAAATGACCTCGTCAACATCAGTAAGTGTGCTGGGTTTGCCATTGATGCCAAACAAACGAACCTGTGCATCCAATTGGCCTACCCAAGTGTTTTTGATGAGCCTTAAGGTATCGTAGTGCAAGGAAATGAGCGTATCTCCTGAATAAGACAATAGGCCATAACCTTGATCGCCTTTGGCTAAAAAATAACTCAAGTGCGAAGACCGAATGTATTGGAGGTGATGATAAGCGATGGGAAGGCCTAACTGCCCTGTCCCAAATAGCATGCCCCAATGCTGATCTTTTTGCACATAAAAATAGTTACCATCGGTATGAACCGCACGAAAGGTTGAGTCGGTAATGGGCTGACCATCAGGACTTAAAATCGTAATTTTCTGATTCCGTATGCCCAGAAAATGTTGGTATAAGTTGCTATTATCCTGCGCACTCCGAATTTCATCGTAATGTACCTTCGTGAGTAATTTCCCATAACGATCGACCAAACCCCATTTTTTACCCAAGCGAACTTTATTGATATGCAAATCCGTTAAGTCGAGCACCACCTCATCGTACTTGGCTTTGAGCCGAATGGCACCTGTGTTTTTGTCTTTAAATCCATATTTATTTTTGGAGGCATTGGTGTACAACACATTGCCAAAAGCTGGTTCAGGAGCGGGCCAATACTCCGGTTGAATCATCGCCAATTCGTGCATGCTGAACCCCGATGCTTGTTGCCACGCCAATAAGTTGGCATCGCGCATCTCCTTAATGCGTGCATACTGATACTGCCGATTAATGCGCTCTGCCTCCGCTCGACCAGCAGTTTGTTCAATCAAATACCCGACTGCGCAAATCCTTCCAGTAGCATCAATAAAACAGGGTTTGCGTTCATCAGGATAATCGAAATTACTTGGGAAAACGGCTTGATGGATGTAATCCTCTAAATGCTGCAACAGGATTTTACGCGTAGCTAACTGTTGGGGATCAAGATGAGGCCTGTGATTTTCTAACCGCTTGAGCACAAAACGCAAATGGGTTTGGATGCTGGCTGTTTCATGTTCGGTTCCTGACGGAAAGGAACCAAAAGTCTGCTGCCAACTGCTATCGCCAATAATGGAATTGATCGGCTGATCTTGGGCAAATCCAGCGGAGCATAAGCAGAACAGGAGCGCGAGTAAAAATCCTTTCATCGTAACACGGGGTTGGTGGATATACCTTTAAGACAATTCATTCTTTGCCCTAACCAAGAAACAGCGCACAAAAAAACGCTTCATATAAAGATACAAAGCGTTTTTTACATAATAACATCCATCCCTTTTTAAGAAGACATTGTAAACTCTGGCACTTTAATGTAACACGCATTGCGTTTATCATTGAGATTAATTGTAAGGGTTCCAAATTTGTCAATGGTGAAAAAGTCTTCCCAATACGGAAAAAGTAAATTGTAGCGCAGGTAGATTTCTCGCCGTTGGTAGCGAATTAAAATGCCATATTCCCCCTCAAGCTTGGCTTCATCGTATGGCGTGAGGTGATTTTTTTCGAGATTGATGAAGGTCAGATCGCCAATGCCAGGCACTTTAATTAAGAGGTGTTCGGCGGGAGCGTCCAGCTTTTGTGCAGGAACGGTTTTTCCACATGGAATGAGGGTAAGCGGCTGACTCGCCCCCATAGCAGTGTACTGGTTGCCATCGTAAGCATAAACGGGCAACTCGTAATCGTAATGATTCGTGATAACAGGATGAAGAATGGGCATGATGTAAACTAAAGGGTTGAAGGTGAATTAAGTGCTTGGACAGAATTAATTACTGTAATTAATTTTGGCTAGGCTCTTAAGCATTCAAAATAATTTCTGGAATTTTGATTTCGATGCATTTACTTCCTGCATCCATTTTCTCCAGCTTCAAGGTGCCATAGGCATCTAACGACAAGGTGGCATTCCAGCTCTCTGAATCGAAACCACATAAAAGTTCATAGCCGCTAAATCGTATTAAAGCCGCGTGTTTAAACGCCTTTCCTTCTGGGTTGAGCAAAGCCGTTTGGTATTTTTCTGGCGCGCCATCGGGCAAACAGCTGATTAAAATGGCTCCCATGCCCGGTACATCAACTAAAATCGGCTCTCCTGTACTCGCGCGCGTTGTTGAGGCCCCACTTGCGATGGTGACCACGCCAGGATGCGTGGGATCAGGGAATTTCCCCTCATCAAAATGATAAGCGCCTAAAGCATAAGGGTAATTATTTTTAAAAATGATGGATAAATACATGGCAATCGTTTAAATGATACTTTTATATGAAAGTCATTACATGTTATGAATTATAATAATGAAAGCAAAGCGTTTGGAGGGATTTATTTTTGAAAATCGCTTCACAGCAGGATAAGACTTTTAAGACAATACCTTTCCGACACTCAATCGACACACCATTCAAAACTCCCCACCCCACAACCTTTTAAACTGGATCGACCTAGAAAGGGGCATTCAGAAAGATTTATTGGTCATCATGATCAATACCATGAGGAGTTTCCAACCTTTTAAACTGGCCGCCATGGAATGGAGGAATTCAGAAAGCTTGTACCGATTACCTAAAATCTATCATTACAGTTTTCAACCTTGTAAAATGGAGGAAGTCAGAAAGTGTATGAACTTCTTTATACTGCTGAGTTCTCGTGTTTCCAACCTTGTAAAATGGACCGACCTGGAAGGGGAATTCAGAAAGAATTAGAAAATCATGTCGAATTCTGAAACAAATGTTTCCAACCTTGTAAAATGGAGGAAGTCAGAAAGATGTTTTGTACATCACGTACAGTTAACAGAACAGTTTCCAGCCTTTTAAAATGGAGAACTTCCGAAAGCTTTGGAGCCATTGGGGGCCATGCTTCCAATAACCGGAATGGTTTCCAGCCTTTTAAAATGGAGAACTTCCGAAAGAATTTAATCTAAAGTTATTGTATACCTTCATTTGTTTCCAGCCTTTTAAAATGGAGAACTTCCGAAAGACACAAAATATATCAGCTATGTTGTACTACTGGTTTCCAGCCTTTTAAAATGGAGAACTTCCGAAAGATCGAACAACAATTGCAGACATTAATACCGCAGGTTTCCAGCCTTTTAAAATGGAGAACTTCCGAAAGACGCTCAGACTTTGGTGCGTAAGCCGTTGAAAGTTTCCAGCCTTTTAAAATGGAGAACTTCCGAAAGCCGCACCTACAACCAGCCCAGTGTGGGTAGAAAGTTTCCAGCCTTTTAAAATGGAGAACTTCCGAAAGATCCTTTCGTTCTTGTTTGATGCACTTGAATTGTTTCCAGCCTTTTAAAATGGAGAACTTCCGAAAGTTTATAGTTCTAACATTGAATTGTTGTTAGAGGTTTCCAGCCTTTTAAAATGGAGAACTTCCGAAAGACATCATACTTCCCTGAGTTCATCAGGTGAAGTGTTTCCAGCCTTTTAAAATGGAGAACTTCCGAAAGAGGTACCCTTGTTAAGTATTTGAAAAAGAGTTGATTATAGTCATTTTATTAACATTTATTAAGTTAGTTAATGCCAATTTTTAACTTTTTGAAAATGAAGTAGTTGCAAGCTATGAATTCTCAAAAAGTTCGATTCAAGAAAGTTGACAGGTATACACGCACCTACTTTTTTTGAAGGTTCGTATAGGGTCAGCCGTTCTAACGCAGTTATTTGTTTAAGCGAATAAGCTAAACGGACTTTTAAAAATTACCCTTAGCCCACAATGAGAGTCAGATGTCAAGGAACTGTTTACAAGATATGCATCAATTCATTTAAAGTCAAATCATTCCTTTAAATTACAGGAAGTAAACGCCAAGTTAAAAGCTTAAAATACGTAACTTGCTTCCACAACGGTTTGGTTCATGAATTGCAAGAGTAAGGTTTAACCACTCCGCGTATTTAGAATCGAAGTATGGCAAAACAGCATCGAAACAGCAAAAAACATATGATCACTACACCCATCAAGGCATCCGATCAATCAAAAGGCTGTGCTTACCGCACGATCTTTTGCGTCCTACTTCCGCTTTTATGCCTCCTCAGCTTTTCGAGCTACGCTCAAATTAAGCCTGGGCAATTGCTGAATAAAATCTTCAATGATACCACATCGCCCGAAAAACCCAAATGGCTGGCTTACCCAACCCTAGCGTATTCACCCGAAACCAGCTGGGAGCTGGGCGTGGCGGCGGTGTTTGTCTATTACGCGAAACAAGATACCACCAATCGCTTAAGTGAGGCGAGTGGCTTTTCCTTTGTTACCTTAGAAGGACAGTATGGAGCGCACTTTGAGCATGCCTTGTATTCCCATCAGAACAAGTGGTTTGCATTGGGGAAAATCAAAATCCAAAGTTACCCGCTCTTATATTACGGCATCGGCCCCGAGATTTCTGGTGATGAATTAGCGATTACAAATGCCAATTTCATCCTCATCCGAGAGCGCTTGTTGCGCAAAGTACGCGGGAATTGGTATTTGGGCTTGGAAATCGATTATGAACGATTGAGCAAGGTGCATTTCGATTGGTCGGCAGGGCAACAACCAACGGGAGACATCTTGGGGCAAGACGGCTACAGCAATTTAGGGTTGGGTGTGGGACTGGTTTATGATACACGCCATAATGTGTTGAATGTTCGTCATGGTTTTCTTTCCGAGATCGGGTACCTCTTCTACGAACCTGTTTGGGGTTCTACCAACCAATTGCGCACCTTATTCATAGATAATCGCGCATTTTTTCAAGTCAAGAAACGAAATGTGCTTGCCTTCCAGATGATCGGGCAGCTTTCAGCAGGTGAAGTCCCGTTTAACCAGCTCAACATGATTGGCGGTGAGATGATGATGCGCGGTTATTACCTGGGCAAATACCGAGACAACAATATGATTGCGCTACAAGCCGAACACCGATGGCTGCCGTTCAAGTTTAGTAAACGCATCGGAGGGGCGATTTTTGCAGGGCTAGGCTCCGTAGCGCCCAACCTAGATTTTAATAAAATCTTATGGAGCGCAGGCGGAGGACTTCGGGTATTGCTCTTCCCCAAACGCGATGTGTTTACCAGACTCGATGTAGGCTTCAACCCTGACGGATATGGGGTTTACATCTTCATCGGAGAAGCTTTTTAAGCAGCACTTACCTGCTGTTTGCATTGAAAAATAGTAACTCTCAGGTTGTCATTTCGACCAGTGGGAGAAATCTACGTGCCCATTAAAATACAAAATTATGTGCCAAAGTAAGCCAAATGAGTTCGTTTAGCCAACGGGCACTTAGATGGCTATCGTGTGCGACCCCAGCTTCCATCGACATGACAAAAAAGTCCTTTTTTACAGAATAGAAATACTTTTTTACCAAGTGGAATCTTACTGATCGAATCGCCTATTCCTGCGTAGTCAAGTATTTCAAAATGGAAATGACTTGTTCCTCATTACTCGCTACAGCAGTAGCACGCGCATCAACCTCTTTGAGTGCATGCGTGAATTCCTCAGGATGGATGACAATATAGGGTTTGTTGAGGGCAGCGGCAAAGCCCGCATCGTAAGCCGCATTCCATTGCCGGTATTTTTCGCCAAACTTCACAATGACTAAATCGGCGCGCTCAATGCCCGTTTTTATGCGTATCCCATTGATTTTGGCACTTTTGTGATCTTTCCAAAACGACTTTTCCTCAGCACCTAACACATCGCCCGCATCATCGGAAGCGCTGTGTGTCGTCACAGGAGTGAGGAATTCGATAGGAAGATTCGCAGCTTTTACCCCTTCAACAATGTTTTCTCGCCACGCAGAATGAATTTCGCCAGATAAATAAACAACTAAGTGCATAGTATAGAATGATTAGGCAGTGATGTAAGTAAGTCAGGTAACAAAGAAAGTAGATTACTCAATATCTACAAAATACTTCTTGGTTTAGTTTTTGAAAGCATATGCAGGAGATATGAAACCAAAACAAATCTACATGAACATCCCAGCTTCAATTAAACAACTTGTATGCGTTAGCCTGATTTATGTAGGCTTCATTATTCAGTTGCAGGCACAAGGCAATGAATCACATGCATGGCCGAAAGGATATACCGTTAATCAGTTGTTTACGCATCAACAAACTTTAGCCAGTAAACCAACGATTTATTTAAGCGCCACTAAGGGAGAAAAACACGTCTTATTTCAATTCTCAAGCGAACGCAAGTTTAAAAAAAGTCACC
>JBMYQA010000033.1:0-7593 GCA_049600855.1 Flammeovirgaceae bacterium
GCCTTACTTACATAACTTCCTAAGGGTTTCTCTGTATTTTATCCGCTATCTGCTCAATCTTGTGTGAACATTGTTGTAATAATCTGGCTAAAACTGTATTTTTATTGAAATGATTAATCAACATATTATCATTTGCCATACTCAAAACGTTTGAAGAATGACTTACACTATCCTACATGCAGACGACCATCCGATTTCTCGGATGGGGATTCGTACTACGATTAATCAGTTACCAAATTATGAGCTTATCGAAGAGGAAATTGAAGATGGAGACCGAGCCATGCTGATGGCTCGGCATTACGAGCCTGATATGATACTACTCGATTTAGAGATGCCCAAGTCTAATGGCATGGAGGTTGCCAAATATATTTTTGATAATCACCTGAATACGAAAGTGATTTTGCTTTCGGGCTTGATCAATACCGCTGTTTACCAACAAGGGAAAAGTTTGGGCGTAAAGGGTTTTGTTTTAAAGATTGCTGCTATCTCAGAAATTGAGGAATGTCTTGTAGCAATCCAGCATGGTGAGGAGTACATTAGCAAAGATTTAGCCCGCAGCATTGGAGCTGACCTAGTATTGCAGCAAGGAAACCCTTTTGAGCATAATATCTTAATCAGTACCCTTACCAAAAGAGAACTAGCAGTACTCCAATTAGTGATTGCAGGTTATACAAGTGCTGAAATTGCCAATAAGCTATTCAATAGCTTAAAAACCATTGAAACTCATCGACACAATATCAGCAAAAAGTTTAACCTAAATGGGCAGCGACTCAGCTCTTATATCACTAAAAACAAAGAACACTTGGAACGCGCTTTGCAACTCCGCCAACACGAGCATTGCTTATAATCCAATGGTTTGATTAAATTGATCGGTTAATTGACAGCTTGTCAATTTTACATTCTAAAATACTATCTGATAGCTGAAGTGTAAATTTACTTCCAGCACCTAATTTACTTTCTATACTTAGTAATCCGCCCATTTTTTGGGCAAACTCAGAAGCCACTGCTAAGCCTAATCCTGTGCCTCTTCTGCCAAAGGTATCTGAGGTGACTTTATGCGGATCGATTGCTATAAATAAGCTTTTTTGCTGCTCTTGACTTAGTCCAATCCCAGAATCCTTTACAGAGATGTAAAGATCTTCACGATCAACTTGGCACGTAACTTCAATATTTCCTCCTGTTGGGGTAAATTTAATGGCATTTGAAATAAGATTCCTCAAAATGAATCGTAACATATTACCATCGGTATTAGCTAACAAATAAGGCGGGTACTTGGCACTCAAAACAATCTGCTTTTTCTCTGCAGCATTTTTACCCAATTTCACTGCATCAGCTAACAATTCATGCAATGGTAAAACCTCAGCCTGATAGACAAAAGCTTCCTGTCGATTCAAAGCCCAAAATAACAAATTATTAATCAAACCAATTACAGAGGAAAACTCTTGCTCAATCTGATTTAAGATCGAAAAAAATTCTTGCTGGCTAATCCCATGCTCCCCAATTTTTTTGGCAATAATTAAACTACTTTGTAGCGAGTGTAATGGCGATTGAAGGTCATGACTAATAATAGCCATCAGCCGATCTTGTGTTTGGTTACTCATTTCGAGATTTTTGTTCTTTTCATGCAAACGCTGCACATAAGCACTGACTCTCAAAGCGGTCTGTAGACGAGCCAATAATTCTACTCCATCAATGGGTTTTCGGATATAATCTAAGGCACCAGCATCTAGTGCAACTTTTAAGTGTTCAGGCGTAGTCATTACTCCAGAAGCAATAATAATCGGAATATCTTCCGTATTTGGATTACGCTTTAATCGCTTCGTTGCTTCAATGCCATTTACGCCAGGCATATCCCAATCCATAATGATAGCTTTCGGCCGATAGCTATCAGCAATTTCCATTGCTAGTTCTGCATTATTGGCAATAAGCACATAATACTGATGCTCTTGCAACAACTTTTTCAGACTTTGAATATAATGAAGTTGGTCATCAACCAATAAAATAGTTGTCATAGGTATAATTGTCGAGAAATTTTGCCCATAATAATAATTAATCCGAAATTATGGAATGAGCAAAACTATTCTAATATAAGATATTCATGTATAAAAACAGTAAAATCCCGTAGCTCCAGTGCTTTTTCAGAAATGTTTCAATACAGTAATAGCTTGTAGGGTATATAGTCTTCCAATAAAAAGCGACACAAACTAATTTGTATCGTTCATACTACTTTTGTAAACTAACATTATAGCAATACTATAACCTTAGAAAGGAAATCCTATTTTCTCCTCGATGCTAGACTTCCATGACTAGCATGCTCGATCAATTAAATTGATGGCAAAGGTTAGGATTCCAACAGAATTGTGAAATACGTGTTTACACTGATTTATTCGATTCTAAACCTGGCTACCAATTAATTCTAAATAGCCTTTCTCATTGCTGTTGAAACAACTATCTAGGACTTGTTGCTTCCATTTAGAAATACTTTCTGAAGTGTAAGGAATGGATTCAACCACTTCGGAAATGCGGAAATAATCAAAATAGGAGATGTTTTGGAGCTGCACTTTTGCCAAGGCTAGTGACTGAAGTTCTGCTTGACTAAATTCTTGAGGCGATTGCTGGACTGGTGTTTCGGGAATCGCATGGGTAGATTTAGCTAATGGCAACTCAAACCAAAAAGTCGCTCCCTTTCCCTTTTCAGATTGTACTCCAATTTTTCCATCATGTTCTTCTATGACAAGCTTGCAAAATGTCAAACCTAGCCCTGTTGAGCGAACACGACCTGACAAGCGATTTTCAACCTGTTCATAGCGATTAAAGATAACCTCTTGTTGTTCAGTACTAATTCCCTCTCCTTCATCACTTACCGCTAAATGTAAACGATTGCCTTCCAAACCTTTAGCATATACAGCAATCTGGCTATTATTTGGAGAGAACTTAATAGCATTAGTCAATAAGTTTATCCAAACTCGAATCAATAAATCTGGATCGACTTCAAAATGCCACTCCGAAGAAATATCGAGGTTAATCTGAATGCGTTTTTGCTGAACCAAAAAATCAATTTGGTTGATGGCACTTTCAGCTAAGCGTACTGCCGATTGATAAGAACGATTTAACTGTAATTGATTCGCATCTAGTTTTTGTACATCTAAAATATTCAATACCAATTGCAACATTTGATTAGCTACATGATGAACACGGGTATTTTTTGTTTCAAAAAGAATGAGGTTAAGTGGGTTTTTAAGATCGTGTACTAACATGCTGCTGAGGGTTTGCTTATAGTTTTGTAAACTGATCAAGCTTTCATTCATGCTTTGTAGTTCTTCTGCCTGAGCTGCTATTTCTTCTTGCTGTGAATGAAGCATTTGGTTTCTATAACTTACTTTCCGATTGAAATAAAGCAAAATTCCGCCAATCAATAAAGCAGTAACCGCTAAACCTAATAAAAGTTGTTGGATATACTCTTTACGCTGTAACAACATGGCCTTTTCAGTATTATCTGCTCGAAGTGCTTCATTTTCTACCTCTTCTTTCTCATACTTCAACTTAAAAGACAAATTTCTAAACTCTTTTTCATGCGCCTTTGCCTGTTCTTTTAAACGATATTTTTGCTCTTTCTCCTTTACCTGATAAGCTAAGCGATATTGGTGTTTACGTTCATAAATGCTTGAAAGCATTTGATATAGATCAGGTAAATTCTCTCCATCTCCACCTTCAAGAATTAATTTTTCTGACTTTTCTAAATGCTCTAACGCTTTTTGATTTTCTTTTTGTTGAAAATAAATCTTGCCTAATTGAAATTGACTGCCTGCCTGATGATGAATAAAATGGTATTTTTCAGCTTGTGTAATGACCGTTCTTAAGCCCTGAATTTTTTTAGTAAGCTCTTCTTGAAAAATTGCCAAATTATATAATGCACCCACTTTTCCGTTAAAGTCTTCTAGGCTATCGTAAAGTGGAATTGCTTTTTGGGTGTAGAAGATTGCAGAATCCTGCTGCCCTGTCCGATGATAAAAACTCCCAATCACATGATAAGAATTAGGGATTTGTTTTTTGAGATTTAAGCGTTTCCGTAATTCTAAACTCTTAAAGTAGTAAGATTTCGCTGCCTCATAGTCGCCCATTTCCATATGCAATATGCCGATCATATTATAATCATAGCCTAATCCTGCTTCGTAATTAGTAGCAATATCAAGCGCTAGCACACGCATGGTATAAGTAAGTGCTTTTGCATATTCCGACTGGCTTTTATATACATCCGCTATATTATAGGTGATATCAGCTTCTCGAATGGTATCATAGACTTCTAGATTCGCTTTTAAAGCATTTTCATAAGAAGCTAATGCTTCACTTAAATGGCCTCGATCTTTGTACAAATTGCCTATCTTTTTTTGCGTTTCAGCTATTAAATCAAAATGATTAATTGCCTGACTCTTTTCTAATGCAGACTGGTGATAGTAGAGGGCAGAATCAAAAGACTCGCTGAAATACTTGCACCCTATCTTATTCAATTGTTTAATTTCTGCAATGGCTAACGAGTCTATTTCTTTCCCTTGTGATAAGACAAAATTCAGCAAGAATAAAAGGCTAAGCCAATAAGCTTTGGTCATGGTAATGGAAGTCATTTTGAGCAAATCGTGATAAACGGATAACAAAATTTACCAACTTACACCTAGAGAATAAAGCCTTACTTCAGGAAATCCTCAAAAAATACAGGCAAACCCTTAGAAAACTAGGGGTTTACCTGTATTCTACTCGATGAAAAAGCCCTGTAAGTTTGTATGGTTCATTACTAACAATATCGACTATGTCAGCAAAAAATTGGACTGTTATTCATGCAAGTGCTTTTCCCATTAGAAGATATGGAGCCGCTGCCATTTTGCGCAAACTCCCTCTATTTGACTTCTTAGAGCAGGAAATCGAAAAAGGCGACCAAGCTTTACTAGCTGCTTTCCGTCAACATCCTGATATTATTTTGGTAGACTATCAGCTTCCAAATATGAGTGGATTAGAGATTGCCGAATGCCTTCTTGAAAATCAATCCTTCACGAAAGTTGCCTTGTTATTAGAAGATCATGATGTAGCTGAGTTATCTGATGTAAAATTGAAACAATTGGGCATCAATGTGTTGTGCTACAGCCATGCTGATGCCGCTGAATTTCATACTTGTTTAAAAACGATAAAGCAGGGAGAACGCTATGTCAGTCCGCATTTTCAGCACTTGCTTAAAAAGCTAGTAGGAGAGCAAGCCCCAAAATCTCTTCAAGACAGATTTGCCCATGCGGCACTCGATAAACTTTCTGTTCGTGAACGTACTGTAATGAAGCTCATTGCAGGAGGGAAAAGTAGCAATGAAATTGCTCGAAAACTCTGCATCAGCAACCGTACGGTAGATGCTCACCGTTTTAAAATCTGTAAAAAATTAAACCTACAAGGACGTAACGCTTTGGTGCATTATGCTTATGAATTTAAGGATGTTTGGACGGTATTATAAAGTATTTCCCCATTCAGTTTCCAATCAAACTAAATGGGGAAATGACTTTTACTATCACTCTGAACTCACTTAGATCTTCCCATTCGAGATCCTGAGCAGAAATCACCAAGTACTCCAAGGTTCTACAATCTTGTCATTCTCCATTCGAAATAGACTATACAATCCGGCATCTTGTAATCCCGCTCCTGCATTGTATTGTCCTTGAATTATGGTGAGTACAAAATTTCCTTGCCCCAATACTTTGAAAAGTGGTTGGTGATTAGATTTCGTCAACACACTTCTTCTACTTTGTAAACCTGCAATACCATTTGCTAATTCAGGATCGTGCTGTACAAAATCTGTTGTGAAGTAGGTACCATAATCTGTAGCTCCGCCAATCAATATGTTGTTGATGTATCGAGTGACCAACAGCTTATTACTTTCGATTTGCCTGACAAAGGGAAGCTTTATTGGTAATCCTACCTAGTTAAGTCTACAGTTCTGGTAGAAATACGCATTGAAAAGGCTCGTGATAACGGTCAACTTGCAAGAAATCAATCCTTGCAATCATGAAAAGATGGAGTTTATGTTTATTGATCATTGGAATACTAGCAGGAAATACCTTACTGGCACAAACAAAGGTTTGGTCTTATAGCGATTGTATTGCCTATGCACTGGAACATAATATCCAAATGCGAGAAGCCAAATACACTCAGCGAACAGCCGAGTTAGCTCTTTTCCAAGCAAAAAAGGCATTTGTTCCTACCATTACCATGGGAACATCAGTCAATATTGGTATTGGTCGAACCATTGATCCATTCACGAATGAATTTACCAATGAGCCTGTTTTTTCCAATTCATGGAATGCCAATGTGAGTATGCCGATCTTCCAAGGCTTTCGACTACATGCGAATTTGGAAAAAGCCAAAAACAGTTTAGAAAACAATCAGCTGAACCAAGAAAAAACAGTGCGGGACTTGAAAATACAAATTGCCAATAGTTTCCTACAAGTACTTTTTAATCACGAACAGCTTAAGAATGCGAAACGGCAATTGAAGCTTAGTCAAGCCCAGCTCCAACGTACCCAAAAGCTGATTAAAGCAGGGCGGCTCCCGCAAAACAATAGTTATGAACTCATGGTGCAAATTGCGAGTGGAGAAGCTCAAATCATCAGTGCAGAAAGCAGTTTACTTCTTTCCAAATTACAATTAAAACAGCTATTGGCACTGCCTGTAGAAGAAACCTTTGAAATCAATTATCCTCCAATTGAAGAACCTGATAGTACCTTTTTAGTCAGCTCTATCGAAAGTATTTACCAATTGGCAAATGGGATGCAGGAAAATCGCATCAACCAAATTGCCATTCGACAAGCGGAGATTGATTTCAAACAAGCCAAGCGAGCTTACCTCCCTTCATTCTCCATCTCTTATGGTATCGGAACGGGTTACTCCAGTCAAACTGTCAATTTTTTACCAGGACAAGGGGAACCGCAGCGTTTTGTAAGTCCGATCGGATTTGTTTCGAATGATGGTGGAATTACTCAAGGAGATTTGGTCTATCAAGAGTCTTTTTCTATCCCCGATCCTGTGATTCAGAAGATGCCTTTACGCGATCAGTTTAGCCAAAATTTTAACCAGTCTACCAATATTGGGGTAAATATCCCTTTTCTCAGCTCGGCGTCTAGCTTAAAGCAAGGTTTACGATCTACTCGAATTGCCCTAGAACGTGCTCGTATGACAGCCGATAATGCTAAAAATCAGATGAAACAAAGCTTATTGCAGCAGTTTACTCAAGCTCAAGCTGCTTATCAGACCTATAAGATTAATCGAAAGAAATTAGAGGTGCAGGAAATCGCTTTCCAAGCTGCCGAAAGCCGCTACCAAAAAGGCTTGCTCAACACCTTGGATTATGTGACGGCTAAAAATAACCTGCTATCTAGTCAGAATGAATTGTTGCGTAGTAAGTATGATGCCGTTTTAAAGATTAAGCTATTGTATTTTTACATGGGAGAAGAACTTCACTTTTGAACTGGTAGTTCTACTGATTCCCCCACTCGATTTTAGCAGAATTACCAATTGAGTGATTCGGGCTTTTCAAGCAATTTGCACTAGTCGATGAATAGC
>JBMYQA010000033.1:7603-32983 GCA_049600855.1 Flammeovirgaceae bacterium
CAGATGGCTGTATAAAACTTAGCAACTATGTTCAATTTCAATAAGCTCAAAAAATTCCCCAGTTACACCCAACTAGATGCCATGGACTGTGGGCCTACTTGCCTGCGAATGATCGCCAAATTCTATGGGCGAAGCTATTCTGCGCAGTATTTGCGGAAGATGGCCTATAAAGGAAAACAGGGAGTTAACTTGCTTAACCTCAGCGATTCTGCTGATCGGATTGGATTCCGCAGCCTTGCCGTGAAAGTGTCCTATCAGATGATGGTGGAGGAAAATCCCACACCTTTCATCGCTCACTGGAATCAAAATCACTTTGTCGTAGTGTATAAGATGACAAAAGATAAAGTGTGGATTTCCGACCCCGTAGGGAATCGTACAGTGCTAAGCAAAGAGGCATTTTGCAAAGGCTGGTGCCAAACCAAAAGTGGCGGAATAGAAGAAGGAATTGCATTGATTTTGGAAACTACGCCTCACTTTTATACTTATGAAGCCTTAGAAGGGGAAGACAAGGGAGTTGACTTGAAGTTTTATGCCAAATACATCATTCCCCACTGGAAGCTCATTGCCCAACTAGGAATTGGCATGTTGCTCGGTAGTGTTTTCTCCCTCATTACACCCTTCCTAACACAGGCCATGGTAGACCAGGGCATCCAAAATAACGATATGAATTTTGTCTATGTCTTGCTCATTGCTCAAATCATGATGTTTGTGGGTACAACTACTGTAGGTTTAATTCGGAGTTGGGTGATTTTACACATGAGTACACGCATCAATATCTCCGTACTTTCCGACTTTTTAGTGAAACTGATGAAGCTGCCCATCGGTTTTTTTGATTCCAAAAACTTGGGAGATATCATGCAACGCATGGGTGATCATGGGCGAATTGAGGATTTTCTCACTTCCCAATCACTAGATATTGTTTTTGCCTTCTTTAATTTCATCATCTACAGTATCGTTATGTTCACCTATAGTGTGGAAATGTACTTCATCTTTATTGGCTTTGGCTTAATGAGCACAGGCTGGGTCATTGCTTTTCTGAAAAGAAGAAGACAACTCGATTACGAAGGTTTTGATTTGGGGGCAGCAGGTCAAAATACAACGGTGGGCCTGATTCAGGGCATGCAAGAAATTAAATTGCATACCTGCGAAAAACAACGCAGGTGGGAGTGGGAGCGCATTCAGATTAAGGACTTTAAATTGAGCATCAAATCTTTAATCCTAGAGCAATTTCAAGGAACAGGTAGTTCAGTCATCAATACCATGCAAGGCATTATTGTCTCTTTTTGGGCAGCAAAAGAGGTAATTGATGGAAATATGACCTTGGGTATGATGATGGCAGCTACGCAGATTATGGGGCAACTCAGTGGGCCTATTAGCCAATTTGCAGGCTTTGTACAAACTGCTCAAGATGCCAAAATTAGTCTAGAACGTTTAGGTGAAGTGCATAACAAAAAAGAGGAGGAAGAAGATAATGATGAGGCTTCTTATATTATTCCAGAGGAAAAGGATATTCATATTAACAAGCTTAGTTTCCGTTATGGTGACCCAACAGGAGAATGGGTATTGAAAGACTTAAGCATGCGAATTCCTTACGGAAAAACTACGGCCATTGTAGGAGAAAGTGGCAGTGGCAAGACCACTCTCATGAAATTACTTCTCCGTTTTTACGAGCCTGAGGAAGGAGAAATTCGCTTAGGGGATGCCGATCTACAAAAATTAAGTGCCCGCGAATGGCGGAAAAAATGTGGTGCAGTAATGCAAGAGGGCCACATCTTCTCTGATACCATTGCCCGAAATATTGCGGTAGCCGATACTGTACCAGATAAAGAACGTCTTATTCACGCAGCAGACACAGCCAATGCTCGACATTTCATTGAAGCACATCCACTCAATTACAACACGAAAATTGGGGCTGAAGGCAAATCCTTAAGTACAGGACAAAAGCAGCGATTACTCATTGCTCGTGCCGTCTATAAAGACCCTGAATTTATTTTCTTTGATGAAGCCAGCAGCTCACTTGATGCCAATAATGAACGGGAAATCACCGAAAAAATCACCAAGTTCAATGAAAACAGAACGGCTGTAGTCATTGCCCACCGCCTCAGCACTGTACGCCACGCCGACAATATTGTGGTAATGGATAAAGGCAAAATTGTAGAGCAAGGCACACACGAAGAGCTAGTAGCATTAGAGGGGCAATACTTCAATTTAGTGAAAAATCAGTTGGAATTGAGTGAATAACTTGGGGATGTCGCTTTCATTGGTAAGAACTATCATTAAGCAAATAAAGGAAAAGAGCTATGCAAATACTGTTTAAAAGTGATAATCGAAGTTATAGCATTAAAGAAGAGATGTTGGTTGGTGGAGTAGTATTGAGCGTATTTTTATTTTAGGCAATTTTAAAAATGAGGCCGAGACTTTTCCTCAGCAAGTTATCCAAAGGTTAATATAGCATCAGTACCAATATTCTATAAGAATACTGGTACGAGTGAGACGTAAGTAAGTTAAAAGGAGGCTATTAACATCTTGTCCTAGACCAAGATCTAGCATTCCCATTATCAAAACCCAAAAGAGTACAGGTATAGCCATATCTTGGTCGTATAGTGATTTGATGTGTTACCGAACAAAATGTTTTACATCTTCTTCTTTTGGAAGACCACGAACTGCCTCCATTGTATTCTATACCCTCTCTTACCGAGCTTTGAAGGCCAAAGCACCCAAGTGGCAAACAAGGTATGTGTGTGCCACTAGAACCTCCACAACCATTAAAAGTATATCTACACTGTGTAGCATTCCCATTTCCTCCAAATAACTCTTTACTTTCTTTTTTACTTAGCGTCTTCAATTTTAGTTTTTCGTTAATCATCATCATAAAATTTACATGAAACATTAATTTATGATTCAAAAGTATGAGTAACTCGGAGGAGTGTAAATCGGGGTTTACACTGAGATTACTAGGGGTTTATCTGTAGTTTTGAGCAGGATTGAAGGGATGGCTAGGAGTTACAGGTTAAAAATTGCTGTACACATTAAATCGGAAATGCAAATGGCAATCGGGCGGTTAGATGTCATTGTAAAACAGCAAATTGCTTCTATAGTCTCGGATTTAAAGTAAGTAGCACGGCAGAAACTGCCATTGAACAAAGAAAAGGGTGATGCAAAACCTTATTTAGGGGAAGGCAAAAAGGAGGAAATAAATTAAAAAAATAGCACAGGCTGCGTTTATATCAGCAGCCTGTGACAAATAGTTAAAACGAAGATGTGCTTACTCTGTTCTTAAGAACACCAAGTAAAGTCTCTGTTCCTACCATCATGAAACCTTAATAGGGTTACTCGTCCACCTCTTAAATCTCTATTACTACTTTGCCTTCTCCCCCACCGCTTACATTTCGCCATTTTTTGTGAAAAGCTATCAGAGCCGTTATAATCTTTATGCTGTCCTGAGTTAGTATAGTAAGAGTTACAATAGGTACCATAAACCTTCCCCCAACACCTAGTATGTAATTCTCCATTACCACATGTTCCACAACAGCTATGCCTCCAATTACACCTTACCTCATTCACACCAAATCCACCATTAATCTTCCTTGTTTCTCCCTTAGTCAACCCTTTCAATTTCAGTTTTTCGTTAATCATCATCATAAAGTTTACATGAATAATTCATTTATGATTCAAAAGTATGCGCAACTCGGAGGAGTGTAAATCGGGGTTTACACTGAGATTACTAGGGGTTTGTCTGTAGTTTTGAGCAGGATTGAAGGGATATGTAGGATTTACAGGAATTATTTAAAGCTTTAATTCAATCTTGATAAACCTGAAATGCTGTTAATACTGATCCTGCCACTGTTTAGCGAAACTACTTAGCCCTTCCTCAAAAACTGGTAGAAATACCAATAGTTCAGCTTCATTTTTCCCCAGACCTTTGAAACATCAGAATTTCATTCTCGAAATCGAAACTAAAAACGCTTGTCTTATGAAATGGATTAAGGAGAAAAGTGAAGCAGATAATGGGGTAGCAGTTATGCAAAACCTCATCCAACAGCTTAATGTCAAGGTGACAAAGCAAACTACTGAAAAGGTATTAAAGGATAATCCAGACTACCCCAGTTTAGCCTCTTTATCAGATGCACTCAATGAGTGGAAGGTCGAAAATTTAGCTGTACGCTTAGCGCCTTCGGATTTGTCTGAAGTGAATTTTCCTGTCATTGCCCACTTACAACCTCCTCCACCCCAAGCTCCATCTATTGAGGAACAGGCAGCGGCTGCTCAAGCGGGCGCTTCTTGTGGTAGTCAACAGCAGGAGGAAGAACAACCTAATCCTCGTTTTGTGCTGGTAAAGGACATTAACGAGCAACAAGCTGTTTATTTAGATACCGAAAAGGGTTGGCAAAGAGAGCCTAAAGCTGAGTTTTTCAAAAAATGGTCGGGCATTATGCTGCTGGCAGCCACTAATGCTCAATCTGGCGATGTGGACTATCACAAGCGTAGAAAAGAAGAACGACTGAGCCAAGCGAAAATACCTAGTTTGTTTGCAAGCATTGGTATCCTTCTACTCACGCTCATTGCTTCGGGTATTGTTTTAAAACCTGCTGTACTTTCTTGGTTGCCCTTATTTTTACTGAAAATAGCAGGAGTTGTCTTGTCTACCTTATTACTTATCCAATTGGTAGATAAAGAGAATACAATTGTCAATAAAGTCTGTGGTTTGGGTCAAGGAGGTGGTGAAGAAGAGGGAGAAAGCAAGTCTTCGGGTTGTGGAGAGGGTGTATTGGATTCGCCTGCTGCAAAATTATTTGGCTGGCTCAGCATGTCAGAAGTAGGTGCTTTCTACTTTTTAGGAGGGCTATTAGCAATTGCCTTTGCCCTTTTCACCAATGCCTTTGAGCAAATTCTTGGCGCTTTAGCGGTTTTTAATGTAATCGCATTGCCCTACACTGTTTTCTCCATTTATTACCAAGCTAGAAAGGCAAAAAAATGGTGCACACTTTGTGTTGGGGTACAAGTGGTTCTTTGGTTAGAGTTTGCCGCTTTACTTCCTACGCTAACAGCAGGTTTTCAAGGAGTTGACTTCCAAACATTAACGATTATTGGCTGGGCATTTTTGCTACCTATTATTGCTTGGATGACTTTCAAACCAGGTTTGGGCAAAGATCGTAAGGTGAAAGAATTACAAAAACAGCTTTTGGAATATAAGCGCAATCCCGCCCTCATTAAAGCCGAATTAAAGGACGGTCGTGAAGTTCCTGTAGGGGTAATGCCACAAGAAGTGGTGTTGGGAAATCTTGAAGCAGAAAACACCTTAATCATTTTCTCGAATCCTTTTTGTAATCCTTGTGCAGAAGCACATAAAGAAGTAGATAAATTGATAGCAAACATAGGTGATGAACTTCGTGTATTAGTCCGCTTTAACAATCAGGGAAGTATAGGTGATATTGACACTATACTTGAGCAAATGAAGGAAGGTTATGCTAAGGAGGAAGATGAAGATCGCAAAAAGCAATTTGAAGACTTTTATGGTAAAACTCCAAGTGAGTGGCATAAAAAACTAGAACAACAAAAAGTAGAAGGCCGTAAGCGTAATACGATTGCATTAAATATTTTGGCTATGGCCAAATTGGGAGATCAGCACTTAATGCATAAAGCCATGAGCGATTGGTACAATAGAGAAGATAAATCAGACCAAGCTATTGAAGACTGGAAAAAGAAATTCCCGATAAACGAAGCTTTGGCCAACCAAATGCAGCCTGCTTTAGAAGCTAGCGGGACTTGGGCTACACAAGCCATGCTTATGGGAACTCCTACTTTCATTTTAAATGATAGAGAGTTTGATAATGCTTTAGATTATTTGGACAATCTCAAATATTATTTCCGTGCATTAGAAGAAGAAGAAGCATTAGAGGCAGCGGAACGGACTCAGCAAGAGGCTCTAGCCGAGTTGCCAGCTATTCATTCTTGATGGCTTGTTTGAAGAATCGTAGTTCAGTAGCCAACATCGTTTGGATTTTAGATGATAAAACGTTTTTGATTTTGTCATCCTAGAGCGTTTTGTTATAGGAAAAATAGGGCAAAAATCAATTTTTATTTGCCTTACCAATGGCAACGCGCTCCAATCACTTAAACGAAGTTTTTATATCATTAATTCATTCACCATGAAACATCAAAATAAGCAAGTAGAACACTATTCCGAAGAATATTATGAGGAAGATGAAGATATTCTTGTTGAGGAGTATGAGGATGATTTTGATGAAGATGAGGATGAAGATGGACTGATACATGAGGATCGGACAAGGCCTTTAATGGAATTGGAGGATATAGATGTCAAGTCGGAAGAAGTACAAGATCTGTTGGGAAGGCCACCACATTGGATTATCCGTTCGGGGATACTGATGGTGGCCATTTTTACGGCTATGATTTTGTCGGTGACTTATGTGGTTCGTTATCCAGATACTTTACCCACAGAAGTCACGATTGCCACCGAAACACTTCCTACGAGTGTACAAGCCAAGCAAAGCGGCAAACTCACCCACTTATTCGTTGGAGAACATACCTTTGTAAAAAAAGGGCAGTATCTAGGCGTACTCGAAAACCCAGTAAACTACGAGGAAGTGATGTCTGTCAAAGCTTGGTTTGATCATTTCTATGAACAGCTTAATAAAAAACAACAGGTTGGTACGTTTTACCAAGGCAAAATGCCTGAGTTGGGGTCGTTACAAGGAGCCTATGCTGGCCTTCACAAAGCATATAAAGATTACCAATTCTATTTAGCACAGGCTGCAAATACGCGAAAACTGAGTCAAATGCAAAAGCAACTAGCTGTTCAAGAATTGGTTACTCAGAGTTTAGGGCAAAAAGCGAAAGTGAGTCAACAAACCTTTCAGCTCAATCAAAAAAAGTATCAAGCTGATAAAGCCTTATTTAGTGAGGGAGTTATCTCAGAACAGGAATACGATAATGCCGAAAAGGCTTATCTAAATGAGAAGTTGGCTCTAGCTAACCTTGACAATGAAAAGGCAAACCAGCAATTGCAAATCGAAAACCTCAAGCATCAGATGGTAGAATTAGAGCAACAAGATACAGAGCGCAAAATTCAGCTATTTGATGCTATCCGACAAGCTGCTATTGGCTTTCAAGGGCAATTGCAGCAATGGGAAGAGACTTATGTGTTGAAAGCGCCTATTGATGGCAAGGTTTCGTTCTACAAATTCTGGACCCAAAACCAAGAAGTTCGTGGGGGGGATGAGGTGATGGTGGTCATTCCCGAAACGGATGAGCTATTCGCCTATTCCTACCTGCCTGCCGCCAATTCGGGAAAAGTCATAGAAGGCCAAACCGTGCGAATCGAGCTCAAAGACTTCCCTTTTCAGGAATATGGCTATGTTTACGGAGTAGTCACCTCAAAATCGGATATTTCTAGAGAAGGCAAATACTTACTTCGAATTGATATGCCCAATGGCTTATTGACTAAATACGGTGCAGCCCTTCCCTTTTCGCAAGAGATGAAAGGTACCGCCCAAATTATTACCGAAGACTTACGCCTACTCGAACGTTTCTTCCGAAGCTTCCGAGGAACTTATGCTAAGTTTTTGGATGATTATGAAGAGGCGAAGGAGCGGAATGGGGAATAATACATCTAACTAAACAGTAGTTGCAGACAAAACCTATTCTTCCTCAAAGGAGATGTATTATTATGGTTTGAAGTTGCATTGGATAGCAATAAGTCAAGCGCATACGTTGCCCCGTTACAAACTTCCTTCATTTTTAGGTCCAACAAGGCCGCTTGGCGGACGCAGTCTTGAACCATTAACCATTCGTGATCATCATTAATAGTAAAAAGTCTGTTTAAGCCCAAGACTAATACGTCTTGAACTATTTCTCAACAAATTTAGCCAATTCACTAATACTCCCAATGCCCAACTTTTTGGCCTGTTCCTCACGCATCATCAAAGCATAGGTATTATTAAAACCGAGTGGTTTCAGCCATTTGCATTGATGTTGCGCTTGAAACTCTTGATTTACATATGCAAAAAGTTCTTGACTATTTTGCATGAGTTGCTGTGCAATTTGGTCATCGGGTTGGAGGATTACTAACAGCCCTGTTCCAGTATATTCGGGGTAAATGTCGATTTCACCCGCTTTGAGTGCTTCAAAGGCAACTTGCGTACCGCCTAATCCTAATTTACTTTCCACATTTAGTGTGCTGTAGTTCTCGATCAGCAAAGTGAATATTTCAGCAAGAATGAATTGTTCGGTAAAGTTTTTTCCTCCAATCACCAACTCAGCCTCTCCTTCTCGAGCAATCGCGGTTTCAAAACCCAAACTTTCTACAAAATCTTTAGCAACTTTTTGGGGAGATTGTTTTTCCTGATCAACCAAATAATTGAGTCTGCGCATCGTTTTATCGGAAATCTGATTTGCTAGTTTATCAAAGATCGCTGCCAATACAGGGTATTTCGCTAAACTTTCTTGACGAATGAGTGGGGCTACATGGTAAGGGGGAAAGTAATTTTTATCATCTTGTAATACGCGCAAGTTGTAGGCATCGATTCGCCCATCCGTAGAATAACCGCCAATGACATCTACTTTGGCATTTTTGACCGCTGAATACATTAAGCCTGCATTCATTTGAACCCCTGTTAATGCTAACTGATAAGCCTTTTTTAAGCCTTCCCAACCATCAGGACGTTTCATGAACTCTGCGGGCAAACCCGCTTTGAGTTGGGCTGATTTTTTGGAAGGAAGCACTTGGAATACAACTAATATCGCTAAAGCGATTCCAAGGCCAATGGCTAAGGGTTTGAACCAAGTAGTGATATTTTTCTGAATCAAACCCAATAAAATATCAATGGTAATGGCTAGCAGTGCTGCTGGAATGGCTCCAGTTAGAATGAGTGTGGTATTATTCAGGGCAATTCCTGTGAAGATAAATTCCCCCAATCCGCCAGCGGCAATTAAAGCACACAAAGTAGCTACACCGACATTGATCACCGTAGCCGTTCGAATACCTGCAAAAATGATGGGCATAGCTAGTGGGATCTCTACTTTAATCAGTAATTGCCAATTCGTCATGCCCAATCCAATAGCGGCTTCTCGAATGTTTGGATCAATATCTGAAATCCCAGTATACGTATTTCGAATGATGGGTAATAAGGCATAGAGGAATAGCGCTAAGATTGCAGGCACAGCGCCAATGCCCAAAAAGGGAATGAGAAAACCCAAGAGCGCGATGCTAGGTACGGTTTGGATCATGTTGGCAAAACCAATTACAGGGTTGGCGAGCCGTTTGTAACGGGTAATGAAAATACCTAAAAACAGTCCTAGTGTAATTGCTAAAATGACTGATATGCCCGTTAACCACAAATGCTCCCACGTTCGAGCCAAGAGCTCTACTTTTTTTTCGGCTAAATAGTGCAATAGATCGAACTGGTCATTCATGAAGTTGTGCTATTTTTGTAATGTGTATAGGCTTGAAATAAGGCTGTTTTTGTCGTGTATCCAATCGTTTGGTCGTTTTCGATGAGCTGAATGGCTGTTGTTGTATGTGATTGTTCAAATAATTCATACAGACTTGTATGGATAGGGTAGGGCATACTGCTTTGATGTTGATCGTTGAGCTGTGTATGGGGCAAGACCTCTCGAATGGTTAACGCTTTCAGTTCGATCTCAAGCCGATTCGTATCAAAAAATGTTTTGACAAAGTCATTTTTGGGTTGAAACAGGAAATTGCGAACATTGCCCAGTTGTTCAATCCTTCCGTCGTTCATCAAGCAAATGACATCAGCCATTTCTATCGCCTCAGCCACATCGTGTGTGACCACCACGGTTGTCATATCAAATTGTTTACTTAATGTAATAAATCGCTCTCGAACACCCGATCGTGTAATGGGGTCAAGTGCGCTGAATGGTTCGTCCATTAAGAGTAGGGGAGGCTTGGTTGCAATAGCGCGGGCAATAGCCACACGTTGTTGTTGGCCTCCGCTCAGTTCGTGAGGGAATTTGTGCTGAAAATCAAGTGGCAACTCTAGTTGCGTTAATACTTCAGGAATGATATCCGTGATTTTACCTTCATCGTATCCTAAGAGTTTAGGTACAATGGAAATATTTTGGGCGACGGTGTAATGCGGAAATAAACCATTTTCTTGAATGACATAACCCATGTGTCGTCTTAACTGATGAACATCTTCAGATAGAATGTTTTTATTGTTGATAAAGATCGACCCCGAACTAGGTTCAATGAGGCGGTTAATCATTTTGAGTGTGGTAGTTTTCCCACATCCACTTTTTCCCAACAGGGCTAAGATTTCTCCTTTTTCTAATTCAAAACTAATTTCATTAACGACTTTTTTGTTTTGATAGGCTTTAACCAATTTCTCGACCTTGAGCATGGATTTTTAGTTTGTTGTAGAAGCATCAGTAGATTGCCGCATTTTTAAGGACTGAATGTCACACTGCGCTGCGATATTGTTCCTTATAAAAAAGGCTAGAAATTGAAAAGTCTGGTTTCCAATTTCTAGCCGCTTATTTCCAAATTAGAACAGTTTAAAATAGGCGCTGAATAATTTTTTCTACCGTAATGCCTTCGGCTTCGGCTTTAAAGTTACGCACAATTCTGTGACGGAGAATAGGAATGGCTACTTGCTGAATGTCTTCAATATCTGGCGAGTATTTTCCATTCAGTAAGGCATTACATTTCGCTGCAAGTACTAAATTTTGTGAGGCTCTAGGCCCTGCTCCCCAATCTAGGAAATCGTTGGCTTCTTGAGCAGCGTTTTCTCTACCAGGACGAGTTTTATTGACCAAACCTACCGCATATTCTACTACATTATCAGCTATAGGAACCTTTTTAATGAGTTGTTGGTAAAATAAAATTTCTTCAGCTTCTATAACTACATCTGCGGTAGGTTTTACAGCTGTTGTTGTGTTTTTAACAATCTGAACTTCAGATTCATAGCTCGGATAATCTAAATAGACATTGAACATGAAACGGTCGAGTTGCGCCTCGGGAAGTGGGTAAGTTCCTTCTTGTTCAATGGGATTTTGGGTCGCTAACACAAAGAATGGCTCATCTAATTTAAAGTGTTGACCAGCAATGGTTACCGAATGTTCTTGCATGGCTTCAAGTAGCGCAGCTTGTGTTTTGGGAGGCGTACGGTTAATTTCATCTGCCAAAATAATGTTGGCAAATATAGGGCCTTTGATGAACTGGAAGTTCCGATCTTTATCCATCGTTTCTGCTCCAAGAATATCAGAGGGCATTAAATCTGGTGTAAACTGAATTCGACTGAATTTAAGATTCAATACAGAAGAAACCGTTTGAATTAAGAGTGTTTTTGCTAAACCAGGTACACCTACAAGTAGGCAATGGCCTTGACAAAATATGGCAGTTAATACCAAACGAACAACTTCATCTTGACCTACGATCACCTTCCCAATTTCTTCTCGTAGTTTTTGGTAGGATGCGGCTAATGCATCTGCGGCCTCTTTGTCAGAGCTGAACTTCATAGTCATAGTTTAATCTTTATTGTTGAGGTCATTTAAATGCTAAAGCTGTTTAAGGACTTCGCTCAAACAGCTTCAATGGTAAATATAATAATCCTATTGAAAAAGCAACTTGGCTTTTATATGAAAGGCACTCATTTCTGTATGAGCTTGTCTACTATTAGTTTTTTCGAGCGAAAAAGAGTGATTTTTAACCTTTTGCAGCGGGGCTGCCCCCGCCGAAATAAATTAATGTGAGACAAGCGCTTATAAGAAAGCCTTAAAATACACTACGCATTTTAATGCTGATGGTCTTATCTGCTGAAATGTCGAACTTCGCATCTTTATATTTAGGTGGGCCAAATCGGGAATGTGCATCATTAGAAGCGCCATAATCTTCCTTAGGTATTCCTAATACATTGGTGTCCATTTCCCCATTACTGTTGGCATCGTGGAGTGCGGCAATGGCATAAGTGCCCGCAGGTAAATCTTTAAAAACCAAACTAGCCTTTTTTCCTTTTACAGGACAACCATCATAAGCATAAGCCTTTTTCGAATCACTAGGAAAGCCTTCTTCTCCTTTAAATAGGATGAGCAAAACATAGCCTTCGTCCTTTTTGATTTCTTCAATATTTACAGTAAGGGTGTAGGTGTCATCGCCTTTTCCTGAAAATGAGGTAATACCAAACAGTAAGGCAATCGATAAAAGAATAACAGGTGTTCTCATAGTTAAAAAAATTAGGATTGACACAGGTAAATACTTTGTAAATCACTGATTTAGCAAAGTTATGAAAACGGAATTTACTTCGCGTTTCATCATTTTGGTTAGGCAACCTTTTTACAACAACTGTGCGAAAACAAAATAGTTTATATTTTGTTTATGCTTTTTTAACCAAATTCTTTTGGAAGAAGCTTAAAATCCTTTCTCTTTTCCATGCGATCCCTCTATATTTGCGCCCTGTTTAACATAAATTTTGAGTAAAGTGAAAAATTTACCTTTGATATTAAGCATTATCGCTTTAGCCGCTTCAGGTTTTTTATTAGTGAATGACTTTAGTGGTGATAAAGGGGCTGACCAAGTAGATGTACAAACGGCAGGTAAAATTGCCTTCGTAAATATGGATTCACTGCAAACACAGTATACCTATTACATTGAGGCAAAAGCAGATTTGAATAAGCGTGAACAAAATGCGAAAACTGATTTGCAAAAGAGAGCTCAAGAGCTTTTGGTAAAAGAAGAAAGCTTTAGAAAGCAATACAATGCAGGTTTGTTATCTGCGAATGAAGCAAAATTGAAGCAACAGAAACTTCAAGAGGCAGGAGCAAACTATCAACAATATGAGCGCAGTGTACAAGAAGGTTTACTTTCTTACAGCCAAGAAAAAAATGTAGAGTTGAATAAGAAAATTAACGAATTTCTTGAAGAGTATAACAAATCGAAAGGCTACAGCTACATTTTTTCACATGGAATTGGCAGCCCTATGCTGATCACTGATAAAGCGCATGACATTACTCAAGATGTGGTAGTTGGCTTAAATGCGGCTTATGAGAAAGAAAAAGGTGAAGGCGATAAAGATGCTGAATAAGGTAATTTAGATATAGAAGTTGTTTGTTAGACCACTTCATAAATACAATCCCCACATTTTGAAGCATAAATGTGGGGATTTTGTATTTCATAAAAAACGAATAAGTGCTCATTGAAGCTTCTTAGCTTCAATTAGAATACGTTTGAGCTTCTTAGCTCAAAATAGTGAACGTTTAGAAATGTTAAATGATAACATTGCGGTTAAGAAACCTCAATGAGCATTTTTATGAAAAAGCCCTATATTGACTACTTAAACTTCTTCTTTAAATCTTTTAAGTGTTTATGGATATGATGGGCCACAATTGCCAAGTGTTCCATTCGAGAATAATCTCGTGAACCTTTTTTGTAGGGGATGAGTTCAATGGTTTCGTTAAAGATGTGTTGTTCAATTACCTGCTGAGCCTGTTGCAGCCTCGTAATCAAATCGTTGATTGTACTAGAGGCCGTTGACGCAACGCTTAACTGATTGACTTCTGATAACTTTCCCTTGAGCGGATTCGGTTTCCTTCCATTGCCCAAGTCAGCAATATTAGCCGCAAAGCTTTCATGCCAAAATGTAATATGCCCTAGAATATCTTTTGCATTCCATCGTTCATAAATCATAGCGGTGTAGTCATGATCTTGTTGATAAAAGTCAATAAAATCAGTTAATTCCTGTTGTAGTTGTTCAAGGTTTGAGGCGATTTCTGTATTCATTTCTGCTGTTTTTTGGAGCTGTCACGTTGATGGATTCATCCACTTGTGATCAAATTAACGTGTTTATAAGCTGAATTAATGGGCAATTCCCGATAATTTAACAAAGCCTTGCCAAACAAGCTCGGGTATAAAGCAAAGACAGGTATTATCAAGTTTTTTGGCAATGATCGAACTAAAATTGTCTACTAATTATCATCACCTGAGATAAGTACCCACTCCTTGAGCATTTATCTTGACCAAATGAAAAAACAATCACACACATTCACGAAATACGATTGATTTTTGGAGGTACGTTTGTAAACTTAAATCCAATAAAAAGTTCAAACAATCTCTAAAGCATTTTACCTTATTCAAGTTTTTTTTTGAGAAACAAGCAACCTTTTCAATAGAATGATCTGTCATACAATATGACAGATTTAATCTTGTAAGATCATGACCATAATAGTGAAGTTGTTTGATGAGTGGTTTGTGTTTTTGAAAGTTTTTATTGAATAATTGCAGGGATAATTCCCCCAACAAAGCCACAACTTATTAGAATAAAATAGAATACTTCGCTCGATTTTATATCGAAGTATGTAATAAATATCTTAATTTTGGGATAATTATTGCTTTTCACTACACATTACTCGCATACATGAACTTAATAAAATACCATTTTTTTAATATTCAACTACTTAGATGGTATTACAAGTCATTTACTTACTGCTTGCAATTAGGCTAAAACTAACCAATTGATTATTCATTGACTTCACACAATTAGTGTGTTCTTATGAAGTATAAATCCCTTCAAGAACCACTGATAATTTACTGTATTGCATTCAATATCTAGTTTAACATAAATAGCAACGTGGGTGCTAGCGAGGTACCCTTTACATACTTTTTTGATCGCTGAAGCTATGAAAAGACACAGTACTGTATTTCGGCAACTTGTATTAACCACCTTGTTAATACTTGCTGGTTTTTCCTCAACACTTGCTCAAAATGTATCGACCGAAGGCACTGATTTTTGGCTGAGTTTTATGCCACATAATGGCTCTGGAGGGGTAGAGTTGAGTATTTTTATTTCTACTTCTCAAGACACAGTAACAGGAACGATAAGTGTCCCTGGTTTAGGCGTTATTAATAATTTCACTTTAGGAGCAAATTCCTCTTCAGCAATAGAGTATAGAATCCCTCCAAGTTTTGAGGATGATGTGATTTCCATTCAAAATAATACCGTTGACAATAAAAGTATCCACATTGTAACCGATAACCCAATTAGTGCTTATGCATTAAATAATGCTACAAATGGCGTGAGTGCTGATGCAACAATTTTGTTACCTACCGTTACTTTAGGAAAGCAATACTATGGCGTGAGTCATAATCAGGATAGCTTTCTTCCGAGTTATGTATCAGTAATTGGGGTTGTAGATGGAACTGAAATTGAGCTTGTTCCTTCTCAGGACATACTAAATGCCAGTGGTTTTCCTATTCCGAACTCTCGTGGCGATACCATTTCGATTACTTTAGATGAAGGAGAAACGTATTTAATCCAATCCAATGGAGATTTAACAGGTACCAGTGTTTTTACAAAAAACAGTTCAACAGGAGATTGCAAGAACTTTGCGGCTTTCTCTGGTACTAACCGTACGCGTGTTGGGTGTAACTTGCCTGGATACGATCATCTTTTTCAACAGTTGTATCCCGTAAAAACATGGGGGCAAAATTATACCTTTCTGCCCTTACAAGATCGAAATGGGGGAGATTTGGTGAAGATTATTGCTTTTCAAGATAATACCACCCTTAATGTTTCAGGGCAATCACCAGTGACCATGTCTGCTGGCGATCTAGTTGTTTATACACTAGCAGGTGTCCGAACCATTGAGGCCAGCAAACCAATATCGGTGACACAGTTCAGTAGAAGTGCTGGATGTGACTTTAATAATCCGTCAGATGACTTTGGCGATCCATTTATGATTGCTTTAAGCCCAAACGAACAATTATTACGAGAAATCACCTTTACAGCATTTGATATTTTTCCCTCCTTTACCTATTACGTAGATATTGTCAGTCCAACCGCAGGGGCCTCTTCCGTAAGCTTAGCTGATGCCAATGGCAACCCAATAGCATTAACATTTACGCCTTTAAGCAATGGCATGTCTTACAGTCAAGTTGAACTTTCTGTAACTGGCGTTCATCAGATTACCTCTGATAGCGGATTTATTGCCAATGTCTATGGCTTTGGCTCTGGCGCGAGTCGATACGAATCTTATGGTTATACTACTGGAGCAAGTTTGAATAACTTGAACTTTACCGTTTCATCGATTGACTCAGGTCAATTATTGCCGAGCGATACCGAGTCTTTGTGTTTAGGAAATAGCATTGACTTTTCTCCACAGATTGATACGGTTTTTAAGTTTTTTGAATGGGATATGGGCGATGGAACTACGTATTCCGATGAAGATGTTTCGCATACCTATAACACACCAGGAATTTATAACGTATCAGTAACCGCTTTCACCGCGCTCGGCGATTGTGCCAATGAGCAAACCGCTGTGAAAACCATTGAAGTCATAAAATCTGATTTTGGAATTCGAGGACCACTATCGGTTTGTCCGAACACCAATGACATCGAATATATCGCTTTTGAACCTAAAGGAGAATACACCTATACTTGGAGCGTTGTGGGCGGAACACTTTCCAGTGGAGCAGGCACAGATACGATAGGAATTAGCTGGGGAGCGCCAAATAGTAATGCCTCCATAGAAGGAATTGCAGTAGATGATCTCGGTTGTGATGATACCACGCAAGTGGATGTAGTCATTAACAATGTCCTAGAACCAAGTAGCCCTATAGGTCCTGATAGCATCTGTTATGCAGACCTTACTCAAAAGTATGAAGCGCTGCTGGCGAATGGAAATGCTTATGAGTTCTTCGTGGAGGGAGGAACGCTCACAGAAGATACGAGTAATCCGAATGGAAATACCATTTTTGTAACTTGGGATACCACAGCCAAGGATCGAAAACTGTGGTTTAAAGAATTTAACTTGGCCGATACGATTTGTGCAGGTATTTCCGATACGTTTTTTGTCGCAACCATATTGCCTGAAATTAAACAAGCAACTTTAGCTGGCACAGACGTATCCTGTTTTGGTGAAACGGATGGAACAGTTTCCTACACGGCTCAAGGCGGTGTAGGTACGTTAAGTTATGTGTTTAATGATGAAACAGATACGGTAACTACCGGAATAAATAAAACGGGGCTTGCTGCTGGCACCTATGATTTGCATGTGATCGATGAAACAGGCTGTTCAATTTCTCCTCAAGTGGTAATTACTGAGCCTGACTCTTTAACGATTACACCAACCGTAACTGATGTAGTATGCCACGGTGACGCTACAGGAAGTATTGATCTGGATGTGATTGGCGGCACACCATCCTATACTTATACTTGGAGTAGCTCAGCTATTGGCGATACGTCATTGGCCGAAAATTTAACAGTAGGACAATATCAGGTCAGAGTAGAAGATAGCCGGGGCTGTACTAAAATTACACCGTTTATTGACGTAACACAACCCGATAAGATGGCATTCACGATTAACGGGCCAGATTCGATCTGTCAGTTGTCGAGCGATAAATTATATGTCATTTCCGATGATGACGATGATGATTACACTTGGTTTGTAGAAGGAGGAACCATTACTTCTGGACAAAATACGGATTCCATTCGAGTAGAGTGGGGTGTTGCAGGAACTGGTGAAGTAAAGGCAATATCCCAAAATGCTTTTGGATGTGTCTCAGATACCATGAGGTTTGATATTAAAATCTTTGCTTATCCTCAGCCTGTCGCTGCTACAGGGGCAGATAGCCTTTGTTTTGTGGATACCTTGGACATTCGTTATCAAGTTACCCATACAGCAGGTAGAGGTTACAATTGGTTTGTGGATGGAGGTACACTAACAGTAGATGTTGCAGCAGTAGATGGCAATGAAGTAGATGTAGACTGGGCATCATCAGGAACGCACAAGATTTGGTACGAAGAGTATTTGTTAGATGAACCCATTTGTGCAGCGTATTCAGATACCCTCGAAGTGTCGGTATTAACCGAATTGGTTTCAACCAATGTTATGAATCAGGTGAGTTGTTTTGGAGGAAATAATGGAACTATTATTACCATCCCAAATGGCAGTACCACGAATTACACCTATTCTTGGCCTCATGATCCTGCCCTCACTGATTCGATTGCAACCGATCTAACTGCTGGTAATTATTCTGTAACGATTGAAGATCGTTTTGGATGTAATTCTGAATTTACGATTGAGGTTACAGAACCGACTGTGATGCAACTCGATTCCGTATTTCAGCAGAATGTCACCTGTTTTAATGGAACAGATGGAGAGCTTCAAATTTCGGTTACAGGGGGAGTTACCCCATACACGATTCAATGGGATGATGCCGCTATGCAAAGCACAGAAACGGCAATTAACCTTGCCGCAGGAACGTACAAAGTATTAGTTGCTGATGACAGTCTTTGCAAGGATTCACTTACGTTTGAAGTAACTGAACCTAACCGCATTGAGTTTGGTATTGAAGGTCCTGAAGAGGCTTGCCAGTTGACAACAGGACACGAATATAATGTGGATATTGACAGCAATTATACCTATACCTGGACAATTGAAGGAGACGGTACCATTATATCAGGGCAAGGTACCAAGAATATTATGCTAGATTGGGGCGTTAGTGGTGATTATACCTTGAAGGTGGTGGCAGAAAATGCATTGGGTTGTGTATCCGATGAGTTTACCAAAGATGTGGCGGTGTTTGTTTATCCACAGCCTGATGCGCCAACTGGTGCAGATTCAATATGTCGCTTTGATACGGACGTGAAAGCGTATCAAGCTGCGCTTAAGCCCAACAGAGGATATGTTTGGTTTGTAGAAGGAGGAACATTACTTGGTCCTACCAGTGCAGATGGAAGTATGGTACAGATCGTTTGGGATGATCCTGTTGCAGATCGAAAAGTTTGGTATCGAGAATATTTGTTGAATGACGATGAGTGTGGAACTCTATCCGATACCTTAGAGATTACCGTGTTATCCGAATCGTTTGGTGAAATAGGGATGACTCCAGTGAGTTGTAAAGGCGATAGTAATGGAACTGTGTTTGTGATAAAAAGTGGTGGAATTGGTAGTTACACCTATGAATGGGAACACGCTCCAACACTAACCGATAGCGTGGCTACAGGCCTGAGTGCGTTGAACTCTCCTTACGAAGTAACCATTACAGATGAGTATGGTTGTAGCAATTCTTTAAGTATTGACGTGACACAACCTGATGAACTATTAGAAATTAGCGGAATATCATTAGATCATGTAGAGTGTCATGGGGATTCTGCGGGAACAATTGTTACGGAAGTCAATGGAGGCATATTGCCCTATAACATTACTTGGGATGACCCAAAGAATCAAACTACTGAAACGGCTATTGATTTGCCAGCAGGGACGTACATGATGATCGTGACTGATTCTACGAATTGTGCAGATACCGCAACGTATACCATTATTGAACCTGAAGCATTTTCTGTCACTATTCTTGATACCGTACCAAGTAGTTGTAAAATCCCTGAAGGTAGTGCACGAATCGTACCGCAAGGAGCCACAAGTCCTTTTACATACCATTGGACAACAACCAATGACTTTAATGGCAATACCGCCAGCAATATACCTGCTGGAGATAACCTTGTTGAAGTTACAGATGGCAATGGATGTGAGTACGATGTAAACGTGTACATTAATAGTAAAGACCCTGAAATTTATTTCCCAACGGCTTTCTCGCCAAATGGAGATGGACTGAACGATGAATATCAGATGATCTTTACCTGTGATGGCACGGTGTCATTTACCGTGTACAATCGTTGGGGAGATGTAATCCATCAATCAAATGATACTGACCCAAAATGGGATGGCACTTCGGGAGGCCAGGTGATGCCGATTGGTGTTTACACGTATCGCTTAAATTATGAAGTGACATTAGATGGCGTATTGCACAAGATTGAGAGAAATGGCTCGATTATGCTGATACGCTAATTGGTTAACCAAGCAATTCATTATTTAAAAAAAGCGGCTGGATATTCAAATCAGCCGCTTTTTTTAGTGCCATTTCAGCATCCTTTAATTCCCATCCATTGGGTTTAATGGGGCATTCATTTCTTTAGACGTAACCATCCAGAAATAGCGTGTCTCATCTCGGAAATGTTCGAGAATGTTTCGTGCAGTTGTACTTTGTGTACGGTAATAGTAGCTTCTCAGAATCTTTTTGAGGTAATGCCTGCCTTCATCGCCTTCATCGGTATCAATGCGCTCTGCTTTAATCAGTTCATGGTTCATCTTATCCATAAAACGAATGTGTTTATCATATACAAAAGCGACACCACCCGTCATCCCAGCGCCAAAGTTACGGCCTGTTTCCCCCAAAATAACTACTGTACCCCCCGTCATGTATTCACAAGGATGATCACCCGTTCCTTCTACAACAGCGAGTGCGCCAGAGTTTCGAACAGCAAAACGTTCGCCTACTTTTCCCGCTACAAACAATTTACCACCAGTCGCCCCATACAAACAGGTATTTCCAGCTAAACTGTATTGTTCACCCATGATACTTGGCGTAATGATAATATGACCTCCACTCATGCCTTTTCCAACGTAATCATTTGCCGTTCCCTTTAAATTAATTAATAAACCATTCGACATAAAAGCGCCGAGCGATTGCCCTGCATTTCCCGTAAGGTTAATTTTGATGGTTTCTTTTGCTAATCCCTTATTGCCATAGAAAGAAGCAATAATGCCGCTCGTTCGCGTTCCAAAGCTGCGGTGTGTATTTTTGATTTCTCGATGAACGACTATAGGGAATTGGGGAGATTTAATGGTCGGTAAGATTTCCGTCAATAAGTCTTGCTCAAACTGATTTTTATCAAAAGGTTCATTTTTCTCCTTTTTACGGATATTTTCACCTTCGGCTTTGTAAAGGATGGAACTAAAGTCAAATCGTTTGGCAAATTCATCATTGACTACTTCCAATAATTGTGTTTGACCGATGATCTCATCTAAGCTATTGTAGCCAAGTGTTGCTAAAATTTCGCGAACTTCTTGAGCAATAGATTGCAAGTAGTTGATAATGCCTTCTACCGTGCCCTTGTAATACGTTCGGAGTGTCTTATCTTGGGTGGCAATGCCTACGCTACACTTGTTGAGGTGGCAAACACGCAAAATTTTACATCCCACAGTATTTAAAATGGATGTGCCAAAGGCATAACTCTCAGCACCAAGAATGGCGGCTTTTACAATATCTAATCCTGTTTTCAGCCCGCCATCGGTTTGAAGCTCTACAAATTCCCGCAACCCATTTACCTTAAGTGCATTGTGCGCTTCACTTAGTCCGAGTTCCCAAGGGTTTCCAGCAAACTTAATTGAACCTAATTGTGCAGCTCCTGTTCCACCATCGGCTCCTGAAATGATAATTTTATCTGCATAAGCTTTCGCAACACCTACCGCAATGGTTCCTACACCAGCTGTGGATACCAGCTTTACGCTGACCCTTGCTTTCGGATTGACTTGTTTCAAGTCAAAAATAAGCTGAGCTAAATCCTCAATCGAATAAATATCATGATGTGGTGGAGGAGAAATTAAAGTTACACCAGGCGTGGTACATCGCAAGCGAGCAATTAAGGGACTCACCTTTGAGCCAGGTAGTTGCCCGCCTTCTCCTGGTTTGGCTCCTTGAGCGACTTTGATTTGTAACTCTTCTGCATGTTGTAAATAATGCGAGGTCACACCAAAGCGCCCCGAGGCAATTTGTTTGATTTTACTGTTTTTGTTGGTGTTGAAGCGAACGGCATCTTCACCACCTTCTCCAGAGTTAGAGCTTCCTCCAATGAAGTTCATGGCCTCAGCAATGGCTTCATGCGCTTCGGGAGAGATAGAGCCTAAACTCATGGCTGCTGACGAAAATCGTTTTGTAATATCTTCTACAGGTTCAACTAAATCTATCGGAATAGATGGACGATCGGAATGAAAATGGAAGAAATCGCGAATCATGCGTAGGCCACGATTATTAATGCGATCGCGTACGGCCACGTAATCTTCTTGTTTTCCTGTGCGGGAGAATTTACTAATGGCGCGAGCTACATCAGGAGAATAATCGTGGTATTCCCCATTATCCATGTATTTGTAGAAGCTGCCAACTTCTAGTGGATACATTTTCTTGATAATTTGGCGCTTATAGGCAATTTTGTGATGCTTGTGCAGGCGATATTCAATATCCTCGTAACTCAAACCTGGCAAAAGTGCTATAGAACCTGCAAAACACTGTTCCACAATTTCATTACTCAAACCGATGACATCGAAAAGGGCTGCGTTTTTGTAGCTCTCCACGGTACAAATCCCCATTTTCGACATAATCTTGAGAATTCCCCCATTAATGGAGTGGTGGATTCTACTCAAGGCTTGTTTACGATGTAATTTCCCCGATTCTTTGTTCCGATCAACTACTTGTAATGCCGTGGCATAAGCAAGGTAAGGATAGATGGAAATGGCTCCATAAGCCAGCATGACCGCAGCTGAATGCGAGTCATAAACCTCTCCTGTAATGGCTACCAAATCCACTTGACTTCGGAGTTTTTCCTTTTTTAAGAGGGAATTTAAGTAGCCTATAGCCATTGGCATTGGAATTAAGCTGTTCTCTTTGGTGAGGCAACGATCGTCCAACAAAATAATCTTAACACCTTCTTTTTGAACTTTTGTAATCACCGTTCTGCCCAAGTCATAAAGTGCCATCCGCAAATCCCTTTTAAAGCAGGTAGGGATAATGACATTTTTGTAGACGGGATCATATAGTGGATCAGAAGTATTTCCAAAAGCATATAAAACATCGAACTTTTCTTTCGAGAGAATGGGACTCATGGTTTTAAGTCGATGTGCATTTTGAGGACCTTCTACCAGAATGTTATTCTTAGGCCCATAAGTGACACTGGTAGACATCACTACTTTTTCGCGTAGTGGGTCAATAGGAGGATTAGTAACTTGGGCAAATTTTTGACGGAAAAAATCAGTGAAATTCCGTTGGATTTTGCTAAAACAAGCTAATGGCGTATCGTCTCCCATAGATCCCGTTTCTTCTTTGCCTTTTTCAATCATAGGACGAATAACGCCTTCTACCACTTCATTGGTGATGTTGTGATACCGTTGCATTTCCACGACTTGCGCTAGCTCATAATCACTAAAATCACAAAAATTTTGTTCGGCATGTTCCATTAAGTAGGCACTCTCATTATTTAGCCATTGCCCAAATGGATGGAGGTTCTTCAAATAATCATTAATATCTTCATCTTTCAATACTTTACCATATTTCAGGTCTACCCCAATCATTTGCCCACTTTTCAGTTTACCTTGTTCTTCGATGCTAGATGGTTCTATATCTACCACGCCATATTCACTAGTGATGACAATACGATCATCGCGCGTGATAATGTATTTAGCAGGACGCAGCCCATTTCGATCTAATACACAACCCAAGTAGCGGCCATCGGTAAAGCTCAACGCAGCAGGGCCATCCCAAGCCTCCATATTGTTGGAGGTATACTCATAAAATGCACGTAGTTTAGGATCAAGTTGAGGGGCGTTTTGCCACGGTGGCGGAACCATAGAACGAATTGTCTGAAAGAAATCGCGGCCATTAGTAATCAAAAATTCGAACATGTTATCCACGCTAGCACTATCGCTTACGCCCTTTACTAAGATGGGAAAGATTCGCTCTAATTCTTCTTTACTGTAAACATCACTTTCTAATTGTTCAGAGATGACTTCTACATTAAATCGGTTGCCCCGAATGGAGTTGATTTCTCCATTATGAGCGAGTGTTCGGAAGGGTTGTGCCAATCCCCATCGAGGTAGGGTATTTGTAGAGAAGCGTTGGTGGAAAAGTGCAAAACTTACGGCGAAGTCATCGGCTTGTAAATCGAGGTATAAATCTTTAATGAAGGTAGGCATTACTAAGCCTTTGTAGGCAATCACTTTACTCGAAAACGAGGCAATGTAGAAGTCGTTGGCTTTCTTTAATGCATGTTCCGTTTCTTTACGTGTGAGGTATAATAAGGCTTCAAATCGTTGCGTTGCAATAATGGCATTGGGTACCACAAAAGCTTGTACAATTTCAGGGAGAACCTCTAAAGCTTGTTTACCCAATACATCGGTATTAATGGGCACTTTTCGAAAGAACAGCACTTTTAGGTCATTTTTCTTGCAGATTTCACAGAATAATTCTTTTTGAAACTCATCTGTGATAAACATCATGGCTACAGCAAAGGAGCTGGGTAAATCGTGCCCTTCCGCTTTGGCTGCACGAATCATAAACTCTTTTGGGAGCGAGAAAAGGAACCCACAACCATCACCGCTTTTTCCATCAGCAGCAATCGCACCTCGATGAATCATTCGTTTCAATGCTTCAATACTGTCAAGGGTCATTTGCCGTGTAGGCTTATTTTTTATATTGGCCATCAAGCCACATCCGCAGTTCTCGTGGAACTTAGTAAGCAAATCCATCATAATAGGAAGTTCAATTTTTAACTAACTGATCAGGAGAGCTATGTACCAGTCGCATGAAATCTGTAGTACCCTGATTCGTTCATATGCATTGATTGTCTTAAGATTTAGGCATGCCTAACTGAGTCATCTCAGTGATCATGGCATAGCGGATCGTAAGCTGTGTTGTTTGCCAAGAATTTTATTGGTATTAGTGATAAACACTATTGGGTTGACGCAGTAATCATCAACGCAATTAAGGTAATCGTAAAAATAATGCACAAGACTTAAGAAATCATTATTTTTTGAATCATAAATTTATGAAAGCGATTGCGAAGAAAAGTCTTGATTAAATGGATGGTAATGGAATAATCCAATTTTATAAGATGTTTTTTATACCCAAAATAATACTGTGTAAAATAAATTAGTTAATGTTTGTATGTTCTGTAAATCTGAAGATTTATTCTGTTTAGAGCTCGTAGAGGACGCTTCAATTCCTTCATATTATCCATAAGGCCAAAGCTGTAATTATAAAAATAGGGAGCAGCGCTTGAGTAATTGAAAACAAAAAGTCCGTCCACATGATTTTTCTATTTTTAGGGTATTTCATCCAAAAACTAGCTGTAGGTCTTTCTCCTATGATACTAACTTCTGATGTAATGTAGGGATCAGTCCCTGTCCATTTTTTGAAAACTGTTCTAAGGATTTGAAAACAACCAAGATAAATCATGGATATTGACATGATTAACATAGTTAGTCCTTTATCCAATTTAAAGCTATTTGTGAACTCAAATACAATGCCTGTTAAGAAAGCTATCATTCCTGCGATTAAACACCTTTTAAAGAATGTTGAATTCATCAAATCTTCCGATAGTGAAAATGCAATTAATCCGACAATAAAAGAATAGCCGAAAGCGATATATTTTAATATTTCGAGATTCATACACGAATAGGTGTGTGGTATTTTTTATATTCCAAAGTTTTATTGCAGGACTTGTGCTTGCTTAATTCGAAAGATAAATAAACCTCAATACTTTTACATAAGAAGGTTTGCATTAGTGTAGTTTCCTA
>JBMYQA010000034.1:0-32863 GCA_049600855.1 Flammeovirgaceae bacterium
GCAACTTGCCCCATTACGAATCTCCTTCATAATCAATTCTGACTTGAATTTGCCACCCAAAATCATCCATAAAGTCCGTAATTACTTTTTGTAATGACGGATGCATTTCTTCTGGCAATTCATCGCTTACCCCTATTACAAACTGAATTCCACCATCAAGTTGAATCAACTCCGGCCAAGGTCGTAGCGTTAATCCCAACTTTTCCAACGTAATGACCAGCGTAATCACATGCCCTTCAATCCAACCAGAAAGCGCTTGCATGGCTTTAGCATCTCCAAAACAAGAAATCGAAATACCTGTTGGCTGAGCAGCTGGTGCAAAGAAAGTATTCCAGTTGAGCTGTTTTTCCTTAAAAAAGTGTGCAGCACTAGCAAATTCATGCTTCAAGATGGCAGCTGTGGATTGCGTGATATTTCGGGCACTATTAAACTGCGGATGAACCGTAGTCAGAATGGGCATCCGATCGCGCACAAGAGATACTTTATACGCTTTCTCGCGCTCCACCAAAGCAATAGGCTTTGACCAATCGTGATTACACAACAGCTGAAAGAAATTGCGTAAAGCCCCTGTTAAAGTCGGCTTTTCGTGGTGGTTTACTACTGACCAAGCCACCAAAATGGTCCAACTGTAACTTCCTAAAAACCCCCAAGCATTGCCAAATACTTTTCGCTGTTTTGCCCAGTATTTCACCAGTTTCACCAATTGAATAAACAACTCAAAGTCAACCTTTTCCGAAATCAACCTATTCAAGTTTTGAACTTCTAATACGCCTCCTAATGCCATCCAGCTCACCTGATCAAATTCACGGTAATTGCGTTCCATGATTTCGGTCAGAGGTTTGGGAAAATAGGGATTGCGAGCCAGTAAAACATCCACAGCGATGCCTTCTGCCTGAAAACGCAAAGCAGGCATTTGCGCATCAAACACCAAATGTACTTCACGAACTAAACCTGTTAATACTTGAGCCATTTGGGTTAAAATATCTTCTAGTTCAACCTCTTGGGGAACACTACACACTACATCCAAATCTCCTGTTTGCGTGGCAGTCCCTAAAGCTGTTGAACCTAACTGAAAGGCTTGTACTTTCTGGCCAATTACTTCTCCACACGCATCCTCTACAAGCGTTTGGATGAGGGTCATCTGTTGCTTCCTTTTCAAACTCACGGTAGGCATTTCCCGATTCAGCAAAGTCCTAAGTTGCTCATCATCCGAAACGTGTCCTACAGTAAGTTTTCCAGAACCCAATGCGATCTTATAGCGCCACTCAAAAGGCGTATCTTTGCCCCTACTAATGAGCGCAATTTCTCCAACGGTCGTTTGCTGCATTTTCCAAGTAGGCAATTGCTTTTTCGCCTCATCTGGAGTCGCAAACTGCCCAATACTCAAATGCGGCGTAAATCCGCTGTTTCGAGTAGATTGCTCTTTGCAATGCTCAAAAGGTTCTTCCAACACGTGTTGGAGCTGTTGCCAAGCTGTGTCATTTCCGAGCGGCCGCAACCAAGCCGTGGTCGATTTTCGGTGCTCAAAATACCCATATCCTCCCAATTGAATGGTGAAAGGTTCAATGCTTTTCAACCGCTCTGCCAACTGATCAACTACTTCAGCAAAATGGACTTCTGAAATAAATCCGTATACCAAGGTTACATGAGGCATCCAACGCGCATACTTTGAATCAAACTTCTTGCGCAATTGCTGAATGGCCGGCCACAAAGCCTTTGGAGGAATCCAAACGATGGCACTTTGGTAGTTGGGCTTCTGTTGAAAAGCGGCTGGTAAACGACTCGCTGCTTGCTTTGAAAAGCTTAATTGCGTCAATAGTCCAAAATGATCCGAAGGAAATAATTTCCCCGAAAAGTTCCCAATGGCTTGATTAAAGATCAAGGAACTGTTTGAAACACGCCACTGCTCATCCGAAGGGTGTAACAGCATGCGATCTAACCGTCCAGGCTTTCCTGTGAGGGAAAATAAGCGCGCAAGTGAATTTACTTCAGGATGATAAGTCAATCCTTCCGCATTTGGGTTGACCGATTTCCAACAGTCTAGCAAAGCCGTATCCACATATTCTGTCGGTTGCTCTGCCTCACGCATGTTAAAATCGCCCCCAATCAAAAAAGCACTTGGCTGACTTTCTAAAATCGCCACCAATTCCACAAATTGCTGCTTACGCACTGCTGGCGCATTCGCATTTTGATTACTACTTAAATGCACATTAGCCACTTGGAAAGTCGTTCCATTCAATAAAAGTGAAGCAATTAAAAAACGTTTTGCCGATGAATAACGCCACTCTTTCAGTCGAAAAGGATAACGCGATAAAATAATATTCCCGTGTGGTTTTAAATTCGAACAAGCTGGACTTTCGGATGAATACCAACTGTAAAACCACCTTTTTCGTAGCAGTATCTCATAAAATCGCGAAGTTACTTCTTGTAATAAAATGATGTCGGCAGTGGTCTTTTGCAGTTGATGTGCGAGCCATGCCCAACGTTCCTCAGAATGCAGCTTTCCCCGCTCATAGCGATCAGTGAGTACATTCAACGTTAATATACGCAGTTGATCTACTGAAGTAGTTGTTAATTCTTGAATATAATTTTCCCAACTCATACCCACTTTGTGGTAAATGGAACGCTCAAAAACGGACTCATGAGCAACCAAGGCATTACTGACTTGGTTAAATGCTTCGGCAGGTAATTGCCCTGTTTCGAATAAATCAATTCGCTTTTCGCGATCCCAAACCCACTCATCAGCACATCGGATGTAGTAAACGCGACTCCATGGAATTTCGCTCGTTCCCCACTCAATGAGTGGTTTCTCACGCATTCCGTTTCGGCTCATCCGATCTTGATAACCCATAAAAAAGGCGCGCTCATTGAATTGTTCATCCCACAAAATGCGATTGTATATTTCCCGACTTGTGTTAAATCTCGGTTTCATGGTTCAGTGTAATGTATCCTTTGTTTTCAATTTCATCACAGTTTGTAAAATAATTCCAAAAGCAAAGTATTAGATACTAAATATGTATAATGTTTTAAAAATTCTAGCGGGCATGGTTGTCCTTTTTTGCTTGACCAAAAAAGGACCAAAAAAGTCAAGAAAATCTGATCCTGCTTACCCACTAGCCTACCCACGCTCGGCAGATTTTCAGACCCTCGCTCAATTTGTTCTTCATTATACATTTCCTATTTTCTAGGTACACTAGTCAAACTTTCAAAAATGAAAACTAGGATAATGACATGCATTGTAGTACTTATCTATAAGAAAAAACACTTTTTGCATGATTAAATGTATTGAAAAAAGAAAGGGACTCTCAATCAGAAGATTGGAGTTTGTGCATGGTGATATGGAAGGGAACTATTACACGGTTATCGTATGATGTAAGGAATGAATCCTTGGTTTGTTAGGAGATACGTCAAGTTACGGTCGTGGGTTACCAAATTACACGCTATTTCTTGTTCTTCAACAAATAATAAGGCCGAATTTGGTGCGGGTTTTTCCATGAATTCAGGTGTGTTAAGGTCTCCGTTTCTCCATCTGCTTGAAGTGCTTGCAAAAACTTTTGCCACTGATCTTCTCGTACCAAATAATAATTCGCACTTAATGGAAAAAGCTGGCTTTCAGGCAAATAAAACTCAAACTGATTCCGATTTAAATCGGTAGCGATGCGCCAAAGTCGTTCCTTTTCAATTTGATATTCGGGAATCCAAGGCAAGGCATCTATACCTGAAGAAAATGTAAAAAGCTCGGCTAAGGATTTATGGGCAATCACCAATTCAGTTTCTGATTTACGGATGTATTCGAATGTTCGTGCTGTCAATTTTTGATAAAGTGGATAAGGCGGATCATGTTGTTTGGACTGATAGCTTTTCCAAGTCCAAAAACTGATCAGCACTAATCCGCCAATCGTACTCAGCAATAACTTACGATTTAGCTTGCTGACTTGATCCAAAAATAGCCAAAAGCCAAACGGAGCTAATAACACAAAAACCAAGAAAAAGCGGTAACCAATCCCATCTAATGACCAACGAAAAAATGGAAAGATGAGCAAGCTACAGAGGATGAACCAACTCATCATCGGCTTTGCTTGTTTTTGTTTGGGATGTTTGATCAACCAAACGACTGGAAAGCAGCAAAAAATAATACTGGCGATGATTTCCATGAGCCAAAAATCGCTAATTCGTTCATTGCCAAAGCTCTGCCAAAATGAATAGGGTGCAAATTGAGGCGTAGCGGTCAAAAAACCATTAAACCGATCGAAATCGGCAACGCTTAGAATACCAGGAAGCACAATGCCAAGTACTAATAATCCACCAAATGCCAACAACAGGTAACATAACCATTTCAAAGAAATTCGATTGAGGACAACACTTAAGCAGAGCAAACTCACACTCAACACTGCCGTCATCCGATGCCCAAATACATTTACAACCAGCAAACTCAGACAGATAATCCACTGGCGCTTCCCCACTCCATTGCCAAAAAATTGAGGAATTTGACTCACAAAGAGCAGAAAAAACACCAAGCCCAGCAAGTTTTTAGGGTATTGTCCCCCAAAATAGGTCAAGTGTGGACTCGCTATGGCAAAAGCAACAGCTAACAAAGCCAATAGTCCATTTTGACTGAACTTGTAAACCAAAAAACCAGCAGCTCCTACAAAACAGGAAGTGATCAACGCGGCTGTGACTTTAAAAGTGAATACATAATCTCCTACCAAAAAGTGAATGGCAGTCATCAACGGATAAATCAAACTGAGGTCGGCAGAATGCATTTGACCCTCTTCCACCAATGCCTTGATTTGGATGAGGTAAAAATAACTGTCCCAGCCATTGGCAAAAGGCGTTTGTTGGTAACTCCACAAGCGCAGCAGGAAGGATAGGAGGATTAAGGGAAGAAAAAGGAGTTTTTTTGGAATGGGCATTATTTCTAACTTAAGCTGTTAATTCTAATTATTGCAGTAGCGTTTTCATAGGTGATTGGGTTAGTTGTTAGTTGACTGTATATATTTTTTTCACCTTAACTAGTTGTCGTAGTGTACCAATAACCAATTTAAGTGCCCATTTGATCACGTTACCCATTGCAGTTGAAGTAAAGAATAATGCAACAATGTATACAAAACTACTTCATTTGCATCAACTCCCAAGCCCTGCAAAAGTAAGCATTCAAAAATCACGGGATTCCGTTAGAGGTACTAAAAGCGAAAAATGTCAAAAAACAGGTTTTGCAAAAAAAACACCCCGTTTGGGAAAGAAATGACTAGCATTCGGAGGATTTTGAGGTAAAACATGAAATATTCGGAAATAAAACATCCCGTTTCGGTAAAATAAACCCCTGATTGGGAAGAAAAATTTCTGATTCCTCTCGTTTTCTATTCCCTTCGTATCAACAACAACACACAAAAACACCCGACAAACACAACATTGGCTTACTTGGATTATTTACGACAATCAACAAACTGTATGGAAATTTTAGTCAACTGGATTAACACTCCTACTCGAAACATCAGCTTGGGTTTTATTACTACCATGACCCAATCTAGCCATGCATCAAAAGCAATCATAATACTACACTGGCTTCGTGCACATTTATGCAAAGCACTTACTACTCAAGACACGAATCCAATCAATAGCGAACAATACTCAAGGTTTTATACCTGAATTCAACTGAATGAATTAGCAAGGAGTTCCTAACTACAGAGGTAAATCGCCTCAAACGCATGGAAAATGTAGCGTATTAGCAAAATAATACAAACAAATTATACTGAAAGTCCTATTGTGCGTTATGTTATCAAGACTCCCCGCATTCACACACATTAACACTTCCAGAACCACCATTAAGAATAATGACTTTTCACGAGTCTCATTTCGTATGAGCTCAACATTGTGTAGCTGATCACTACATGATTATATATTACTAAGGCCTTAGTACTTCTCAATGTTTTTAAACCCTTTTAATTGTCTAAAAATGAAGTACTTAGTTAATACTCTATTCGTTGCTCTTTTTGTTATCACTGTTGGATGTTCTAATGAATTAACAGGCTTTGACGCCGATATAAACCCTATTTCTAGCGCAGAAACTGAATTAATTGAGCAAGGCTCACTAACTGACAATGGCGATGCGTTCTTTTCTACGGATGGTTCCACATTAAATGCTAACAAAGCATCGACAGGTAATGGATATGTTGAAGATGATAAAGATCAAGATGATACTATTCCACCTCCAGCACCATGATAATTACATAAATTATTTAGAGTGAGGAGGATACTGTTAAATACTTTATACTATGGTTAAGAGTTACTTAATTTCAGCATCCTCTATACCTCTTAAAAAAATAATATTGTCTTTTGAAATGAGAATATTTTTTCATCATATCAATCTTTACATATGCAAATAATTGTTTAGGGTATATAGAAGAATTGTTTTTTTTAAGTAGTTTTCTAATATGATAAGTTTATATAATGATTGGCTTGGAATAAAAAACTTCTAAGCATGATATTATATCTTTAGTAAAATTACGGCTCATGAATAGATGGATTAAGACAATTTTTTTCCTTACAATATTTATATCTTTTTACAACTATCTAAAGGCAACGCCTAATCAATTAATTTTAGATTCACTATCTAATATAAAATCTAAAACCGTAAGCTTAATTAGAGCTGGTAATTATCAGGATGCCATAAATCTGATTAATGAGGGACTAAAATTAAATGAATCAAGCCAAATAGATTCTATTGAAGCACAACTCCTTTATAATTTAGGACTATGCTTTTTTTATCAAGAAAAGTATATAACATCAGTAAATAGTTACAAAAAAGCATTAGTGATTACTGAAAAAAGTAATTCACTCAATGGATTACAAATTAAAACCTTATGGGGGATGGGATTATCTTATAAAAAACTTGGTAATTATATAGAAGCTATTAAACAAGTAGATAAGGCTATTAATCTAGCGGGAGAAAATGAAGTTCTAAAAGCAAATTTATTTATCAATGCTGGAAATTTACATGAACAATTAAAACAATATGAATTAGCTATTGAAGCTAATAAAAATGCATATAACATTTACGAAAAAGAGGGAGATACATTAAGAATGAGCATGGCATTAAACAATATTGGAGTTTCATATAATACATTAGAAAAATATAGCGAGGCTCTAAATTATTTTTCTCAAGCACTAAAATTAAAAAGAAGTATTAAAAACAATAAGAAAATAGCTTCTACCTTAAATAATATTGGGGATTTATATTTAACTATTGGTGAATATGTAAAAGCTGAAAAATATTTACGAGAAGCATTGAAAATTCGAGAAACCCTAAAAAGCAAAGATGATTTAGCTAGTTCTTTAAATAAGATGGGTAATTTATACCTATCCCAGAAAAAGATACAACTTTCCAAAACTTATATACAAAGAGCTAAATCTTTATTGGATTCAACAAATTTTCAATCCGAAAAACTTGAAAATCTTTACCTCTTCTCTAAACTCTATTACCTCCAAGGTAACAACAAGAAAGGAGATGAATATCACCTGAAATACACCAACTTAAATGATAGTTTATACAATGAGTTGGATGTAAGTCAGAGTATTTTGAAATCGGAGCGGGAGAAATTGGAGGCTGAAAAAGAAAGAGCCATTTTAGCGGCTGATAAAAAAGTATTGGAGCAGAAAAACAAATTTCAACAATACCAAATTTGGTCATCGCTGATCATCATTGTGGCTTTGGCAGGTTTGGGCTGGAACCTTCATCGCTCGCGTAACATGAAGAAGCGCTTGGCTGAAGAGTTGAGTCATCGTACCAACAACAATTTCCAACTCTTTATGTCTATGCTGGGCTACCAAAAGTCGCGTTTTTCTGCCGATACCGAAAAACAAAAGCTCTTGGGCGAAATTCAAAACCGCTTAAGTGCTATGGCTTCGGTACATAAATTATTGAAGCCACAGCAAACCTTGTACAAGGTGAATATGCAGGAATACATGGATAAGATTTTGACTTCCATTTGTTATTCCTTTGGCTACTCCAATGAATGCCTGAGCTTGGTGGTTCCTCCCATTGAGTTGAGTATGAAGCGGGCAAATTATGTAGGCTTTATTGCCAATGAAGTCGCCACGAATGCCCTCAAATATGCCTTTCCTCAATCTGACAAACCTGAGTTGCACGTGATCATGTCTCAGGAGAATGATAAAATCACGTTATTTATGCAAGATAACGGCAAAGAAATCCCTCCACACGATCCCAATATCTCTACATCTTTGGGCATGACCTTGATTGAAGACTTCACTTACAACCTGAAAGGGAAAAGTCATTTTGAACATACAGGAGAAGGAATGCTTTTTCAGTTGGAATTTAGCATTTGATTAAATAGTTTCACATGATGAAGTTGTCTAACGTATAAACGCATACATAGTTTACATATTAGGTAACTTCGATGAAGTGGTTTGCTTGAGTAAAAAGAAAAGTTGTATCAAAATAAAAGTTAGCGTTAATGCTAGTTGAGTAGCCCGCTAAGCGTATATATTTTATCATAAAGTAACCCCTTCCAAAGCACTATTTATTTATCAATGTTGTTAAAATGGATAAGCTTAAGGTTCTCATCATCGAGGATGAACGTTTTTTGGCTCGTCAGTTGGAGCACTATTTTACGAGCAAATCGCATCAAGTTGTAGGCATTGCGTCTTCTGGCGAAGATGCTGTGGAGCTTGCTCGTGAGCATACTCCTGATCTCTTAATGGTAGATATTGAGTTAGAAGGCAAAATGAATGGCATTGTTGCCTGTGAGAAAATCATTGAGTTTTCAGATGCTTCCATCATTTACCTCAGTCAATTCCGATCCGACAAATGGAATAATCGAATCATTGAAACACGCCCTGTTTTATTCTTAACCAAGCCTTTTAATGAGCACGAACTAGAAATGAATTTGGGTTTGTTATCAGAATCTAGAAAACAGGTAGCTCTTCAGCCCATGCGCAACTATGTTTTTTTGAAGGATAAAGACATGCACTTAAAAATTGCCATCAAAGATATTCTCTTCTTAGAAGCAGCGCGATCTTCTTGTAATATCATTATGGAAAACAAAAAAATTACGGTTTCCATGAGTTTGAAAACGGTGATGAGCCGACTTAATCATCCTTTAATTACGCGTGTTTCGCGCTCTAAAGCAGTAAATATTGAAAATGTTACGGGCTTTATGGGTGGCGTATTATTCGTAAATCAGCATGAGCTTACCCTCAGTAGTGATTATCGCGAATACGTCATGGGCAAGCTGAATAATCTGTAATCGTGGGCGAAGGGATTTCACCTATTTTCAATCATCTATTTCCCTTTTTTGTTTATGGAATAGCCCAATTTATAGCAGTGGGCGAAAGGTGTTTCGCCCGTGCGCGCTATGAAGTAGAGCTTGGAGTAGTGGAGGAAAAAATATTGGTTTAGGAGGAAATTCACCTCGATTGGGAAAATAAGTTCTTAGGTTTGCATTCTTTGTTGTACTTTCACAATATGAAGTTGTTTACTATCGCACTTGCCTAGCGGGATGACTTTCCATTTTAAAGTCTGACAGGTATAACAACGGCTCTATAAACAGCAAGAATTTAACCAGAGAACCTATGAAACAGTTACAGGTATTAGTCGTTTCTGACCAGCAAGACTCCTGGGAAAATACTGATCGAGTTCGCTTTCAATATTATTTTCCTGCCGGTCATTACGAACAACAAGAGAAACTATCTTGGAAATGGGATTACGCCATCCTCGATGAGACTGTATTGGGATATAGTACGGCGAATGCTATAGCTCAAAAACTAAACTTGACACACGATACGCCAATCATTTACTTAGTAGATAGTTTGGAGTATAGCCAGAAAGAAAAAGGTAGCTATCATTATTCCATTGGCTTTTTCCATAAGTCGAGCGATGGAAAATCCAATAAAGGAGGCTTAGATACCTTTATTCAGCTGATTGCCAGTCAGAAAGATCGTAAAGTAAAAGACGCGGTTTTTGTATTCGAGAAAGATAATTTTTATCAAAAGATTCCCATACACGATATCCTTTGGATTGAGGCGCTCAAAAATGGTTGTAAAATCATTACTATGCGCAGGCCTTACACGGTGAGTGTTACGTTACAAGAATTTGAGCAACGCTTTAGGCACCCCTCCATCGTTAGGATTCACGATGAGTACTTGGTAAATATTACAAAGGTGAGTGGTTTTGATTCAGATCATACGGTCATTCACCAAAGTAGACTGCCCTTATCTATGGCATTTAGACGTTCCATTACCGAACATTTCAACTTGATTTAACACCTATTTGAACACCATAATTCAGCAGCATCGAAATAAAAGCTGCTTATTTGGATTTTACTAACACAAATACCTTTATTTTTGCTGCATGGAAATTCGAGAAGCAGCATTTGTTATTAGCAATACCGATTACAGGAAATGCCCTAAACCAACTTTACCTGAATATGCGTTTATAGGTAGGTCAAATGTGGGGAAATCCTCTTTAATTAACACATTAACGGGTCGAAAAAGCCTTGCTAAAATTTCTGGCAAGCCTGGCAAAACACGTCTGATCAATCATTTCAAAATCAATAATAATTGGTTTTTGGTTGATTTACCTGGTTATGGCTATGCGCAAATTGGCAAAGAAGAGCGTGAAAAGTTTAAAGAGATTATTGAGGGGTACTTATTGCACCGCGAAAACTTAATCTGTACGTTCGTATTGATAGATATTCGGCACGATCCTCAAAAAATTGATTTGGAGTTTATGCAGTGGATGGGCGAAAACGGTTTGCCCTTTGTCATTGTATTTACAAAATCGGATAAAGTTAAAGAGGAAAAAATAGCGGGAAAAATTAGCAGGTATCGCGAAAAGTTGTTGGAAGCATGGGAAGAAATGCCGCAATTCTTCATCACTTCTTCTTTGAAAAAAAATGGGCAAGAGGATGTATTAGATTTTATTGATGGGATCAATAAAAATCAGGCATAAAAAAAGGAGTTGCACGAATGCAACTCCTTTTTTATATATATCAGTGTTTAGCGTAGAGCTTCTCTTTATGTTTCTTAATTTGTCTTCTAAGCGCTTCAACTGCTGAATCTGTTGCGGCTTCAAATGAAGCTTTTTGTTCTTTCGCAAATAAAGTAGATCCAGGGATGCCCAGTTTTATTTCAACAACTTTATTCTCTTTACTTTCAGATTTGTCTAGTCTTAGAAAAACTTCTCCTCCTACAATACGGTCATAATAGGTTTCCAGTTTGTCTGCCCTTCTCTGGATGAAGTCGAGCAATTTTTGATCCGCGTCAAAGTGAATCGAATGCATCTGTAATTTCATAAAAAACTGTTTTAATGGTTAAAAATAAGCCTAAATTTGTGGATAGGTTAATTCAATTCAAAATTAACACTATCGACAGCTGGTTTGTATTCATACTGTCATAGGCATGCTAGTTATTTCAAAGAACAATGTAGATTTACGTTCAAACCATTTTTCAAAACATAAACTAGTTAATATTCAATTAAAACACAAGTAATTAACACACATCTTTTGTAACAATAAACACCCAAAAGTATATCTCATTCGAGTCCTACTTTTAACTAGAGCAGTTAAATTATTGATCATCAATGTGCTATTTGCTAACGCTAAATTGAGGGGAAAGCGATTCAATTTTTATGAGTGAAATCAGGATTTTGGATGAGCTTTATTAAAAATGGCTTTTAGACGACTTAAGGAGTTATGGGTGTACACTTGCGTAGCCGCCAAACTTGAATGACCCAATAAATCTTTAATGGCATTGAGCTCTGCACCATTTTCTAGTAAGTGTGTGGCAAAGGTATGTCGAAGTACGTGTGGGCTCTTCTTATCTGTGCTCGTTCCAACACTGAGGTAATGGTTTACCGTGCGGTAAATTAACATGGGATAAGCTTGTTTCCCATTTACCGTCCGAATCACAAAATGCGCTGCTTCGATGGGGAATTCATCGAGGTGCGTTTTTAAACGCTGGTGCAAGGAATTGGTAAGAGGAATGACTCGCTGCTTATTGCCTTTACCCACTACCGAAATTACCTTCTTCTCAAAATCAATATCTTTCAAGCGCAAATTCATCAACTCTGCCAATCGTATTCCTGTCCCGTACAATAATTCTAAAATCAACTGATCGCGTTGCCCTGCATAGCCTGTAGGAAAATTGGTTTGATTTAATAAAACTTCTAATTCGTTTTTTTTCACAAAGGAAGGAAGTTTTTCGGATGTTTTTAATGCTTGCAACTTTGCTGCAGGAGACACACTAATCACGCCTTTTGTCATTAAAAACTTAAAAAAAGTAGATAAAGTCGCTATTTTCCGATTGACACTTCTTGGTGAGATGCCTGTGTCAATTAAGTGAATGAGCCAAGAACGAATATCACGATAAGAACACGCAACTACATCCTGAAATTCTCCTTCAGGCACATCTTGATTCAAGTAGCTTTCAAATTGAAATAAATCTGTTTGGTAAGCCAAAATGGTGTGCGCACTCGTTCTTTTTTCGAACTGAAGAAAATTCGTAAAGGATTCGATATGGTTCATGGTATTACTTTAATTTTCTTCTACTCCCTGTTCTGTCTTTATATGCTGCTGCTGACGATGCGGAATAGCTTGTATTACACAACAACTAAAATAAGCAACTGGAAGCTAGCTAGGTGCTAGCTTCCAGTAAATGCATTATTTTGCTGGCAAAATTTTACCACTCACCTCGCCAAAACCAATGCGTAGACCATCTTTTTCACAATACCCTCGCATAATTACGGTATCATTGTCCTCAATAAACTTACGCGTACCACCTTTTTCTAATTCAATGTCGTTTTTTCCTGCCCAACTGAGTTCCAACATCGAACCATAAGAATCAGGGGTTTTTCCACTGATGGTACCTGAAGCCATCATATCTCCCACTTGAATATTACAACCATTTACCGTATGATGGGCTAATTGCTGGCAAATGTTCCAATACATGTATTTAAAGTTGGAGTTACAGATGGTTGATGCTTCCTCACCTTCTGGCTGGATGGCTACTTGTAGGTTTACATCAAAGTTATGTTCGCCTTCATATTGCAAATACGGCAACACTGCTGGGTCTTGCTCTGGGCTTGCTACTCGGAAAGGTGCTAATGCATCCAAGGTCACAATCCAAGGAGAAATGGATGAGCCAAAGTTTTTCCCTAAAAACGGGCCAAGCGGCACATATTCCCATTTCTGCAAATCTCTTGCAGACCAATCATTAAATAACACAAAACCAAAAATGTGTTCTTCTGCATCTGCCGTAGAAACCGTTTCTCCAATTTCAGTATTTTTACCAATAATGAAAGCCATTTCCAATTCGAAGTCCATGCGCTTCGATGGGCCATAAACTGGTTTTTCGGCATTGGGAGGCATGGTTTGGCCTTTCGGACGGTGCAAATCCGTACCTGACACTACAATAGACGAAGCTCTACCGTGATAACCTACGGGCAAATGCTTCCAGTTCGGCATCAAGGCGTTGTCTTTGCCCCTGAACATCATTCCTACATTGGTTGCATGCTCAATGCTAGAGTAGAAATCGGTATAATCACCTACTTGAACAGGCATTAAAAGCTTTGCATCTGCCATCGCTACCAATACTTCACTGGCATGCGATTGGAAATCACTTCCTTCTTGCAATAAGGTAGAGATACGCTCACGTACCGCAGTCCAAATTGCTTTGCCACATGCCATGAACGCATTTAACGTAGCCGATGAAAATACACTTGTATCGAGATCTATTCCATCGAAACCGCCTTTTTGGGCAACCGCAGCTAAATCGAGAATTTGCTGGCCAATGGCCACTCCTGCTCGTGCGCCTTTGCCATCATCAAAAATGCCATAAGGTAGGTTTTGGATGGGAAAATCAGAACCTTGAGGAACATTCACCCAAGACTTCAAATTAGGATCGTTCGTGTTTATCATTAGTTAAGAATTTTAAGTCGATTAAGTGCTGGCAAAAATAGGGGATTGTATGACGGGAAACAAAGGAAAAAAGAAATGCTGTTTTGCAGTGCTTTTTATTAACTTTGCGGCTTAATAACACATGTATTGCGATTAGATTCTATCATTTTTATTGCTCAAGTGCCCCTAACCAATAGGTAGTTGAGTATCATTGTTAGCAGAATATAAGATGAACTTAACCTTGGAAGAACAACAGATGAAGTTGGAAAAGAAAGCTGTCAGAGATTATGTAGCGCCTGATTTTTACAATTTGGATGATTTACTCACTGAAGAACACAAACTCATTCGTCAGTCAGTCAGAGATTTTGTAACACATGAAATCTGTCCGATCATTGAAGATTGCTGCGAGAAAAACTACTTTCCCAATTTTTTGGTTCCCAAACTCGGAGAACTCGGTGCTTTTGGCCCTTCTATTCCAGAACAGTATGGAGGTGGCGGTTTAGATGAAATTGCCTATGGTTTAATTATGCAAGAAATTGAGCGTGGCGACTCGGGGATGCGTTCTACCGTATCGGTACAGAGCTCTTTGGTGATGTATCCCATTTACAAATTTGGTAATGAGGAACAACGCATGAAATACTTGCCCAAATTAGCTAGTGGCGAATATTTAGGCTGTTTTGGTTTAACTGAGCCTAATTTCGGTTCTAACCCATCTGGCATGTTGACCAACTTTAAAGATATGGGTGACCACTACTTGTTAAACGGTGCTAAAATGTGGATTTCAAATTCGCCTCAAGCCGATATTGCGGTAGTTTGGGCAAAAAATGAGCAAGGCCGTATTCACGGATTAATTGTAGAGCGTGGAATGGAAGGCTTTACCACTCCTGAAACGCATGGCAAATGGTCATTAAGAGCAAGTTGCACAGGAGAATTGGTATTTGACAATGTAAAAATTCCTAAAGAAAACTTGCTTACTGGTAAAACAGGACTTGGCGCTCCATTAATGTGTTTAGATTCTGCCCGTTACGGCATTTCTTGGGGGGTGATTGGAGCCGCTATGGATTGCTACGATACGGCACGCCAGTATGCGATGGAGCGTATCCAATTCGATAAACCAATTGCCGCATTCCAATTGACTCAAAAGAAGTTGGCTGAGATGTTGACTGAGATCACTAAGGCTCAACTCATTGGTTTGCGTTTAGGACAACTCAAGAATGAAGGAAAAGCCATTACTGCTCAGATTTCTTTAGCCAAAAGAAATAATGTAGACATGGCTTTAAAAATCGCTCGTGAGGCGCGCCAAATTCTTGGTGGTATGGGCATTACCAACGATTTCCCCATCATGCGTCATATGATGAACTTGGAGTCTGTAATTACCTATGAAGGAACACACGATATTCACCTATTGATTATGGGTAATGAAATTACAGGAATTCCTGCTTTTAAATAGATCGTTAGCATTTTTGACTAGAGCCTCAACCAGTAAGCTGATTGTGGCTCTTTTGTCTACGAAGTGATTTAATGGAAAAAGTAAAGCTACCTTTACAGAAATCACCTAAGTAAAAGATTGTAAATCATTGAGATAGTTTATGTTTAGCCGAAGATTCAAATATTTATTACGGATGCTTGCTAATGCGGCTCAACCGAAACAGTGCCCCTATTGTAAAAGCACTGATTTAGAGCCGATTGACAGCAAGTTCTTTGTTACCACCTTGTTTAAATGCAAGCACTGTAATTTGAATCATCGGCATCCTAAAGATACCTCAAAATGGCTGGACAATTTCTATCAACAAGAGTACGAGATTGATACTGCTATGATGACTGATTTGCCCTCTGATGCAGAAATTGCGAAGCTCAAAAGTGAAAACTTTAATTCACTACGAGATTATTCGGTATACATCGATCCCGTCTTTAACGATTCATCTATAAAAGTGATTGATTATGGGTGTAGCTGGGGCTACAATGTATTCAAACTAAAAAACGCAGGCTATGATGCTGTTGGTTTTGAAGTGTCAAGACCGCGGGCAAAATTTGGTGAAGATAAACTAGATGTGACAATCTTTAGCAATTTTGATCATGCTCCTTCAAATATGGATTTATTTTTTAGCTCACATGTGATTGAACATTTAATCGATCTTCCCAAGTTTATTCAAGAAAGCAAGTCGCACCTGACTTCAGATGGCATTTTTATGGCGTTTTGCCCAAATGGAAATCTTGAGTATCGCCAAAGAGAACCTAATATTTGGCATGGAAGCTGGGGCGATATTCATGTGAATCTAATTGATGAGGCATTTGCTAAACATATTTTTAAAGATCATCCATACCTTATCTTAACTGGTGATTGGAGTTTTGATCCTAAAGAAATTGAAGCATGGGATGGCATGAGTCAGAAAATTGGCGAAAAAAAGGATGGAAAAGAATTATTAATCATTTCCAAACCCAATATTAAGATTTAGCACATCAACGGAGCTCATTGTAACCCACTTACTTCTACGCCATCAGGAAGCTGCGCACTGAAAGCGTTCAATTGAATATCAGGATTCAGGTAAGTGACTGCCCCAATAGCATTCAATGCGATGCTCGCGTTGATAAATCTACTTACCACTTCCTAACGCATCGCGGTAATAGCCAATTTGGGGCGCAATAGCTGTCAGGTGAATCAACTTAGACGTATCGCCCAATACATGATCTACTAAGCCATATTCTTTTGCTTCGAGTGCATTTAAAAAGCGATCTCGTTTAAAGAACTCTTCAATTTCTTGCCAAGTGTGTCCTGTATTTTCCCCCATAATATGAAAGAGCTGGGTTTGGATGCGTTCTTGTTCGCGTGTGGCAATCAGCACATCTTCGGTATAGCCTTTAGAACCACCACCTGTGGGATGCATATGGATAGTAGCTTGTGGTAAGGCAAAACGCTTTCCCTTTGCTCCTGAGGTTAATAGCGCGGTACCCATACTGCCTGAAAAGCCAACAGCTACAGTAGAAACGGGAGCAGAAATCATTTGCATGGTATCGTAAATGGCTAATCCTGCGTATACACTGCCTCCTGGAGACTGAATATACATATCAATCTGCCTTTTATTATCTAAACTATTTAGGTAAAGCAGTTGGGCTACAATTAAATTGGCTACCTGATCATTGATGCTTGATCCTAAAAAAACAATTCGCTCTTTCAATAGCAAACTGTATATATCGTAGGCGCGCTCTCCTGCCCCACTTTGATCAATGACGACAGGAATTAAACTGGATTGTGTAATCATATTTTTAGCATTAGTGAATGAATTAGGCATGGCTTGCCCATTAGCGTTACACATTGGTAACCCATGAGGGATGATGCCTAGAAAATGAGGTGTAAAAAAGAAGTTATCCGAAAGGTTAACTGAAAAAGGAACGTATTTTCTTCTTAAATGAAGCGTAACATGTATCGTGAAATATTTTATGTTCGACTGCTTTAATTTCTTTTCGCAGTAATTGCCGACCATGTGCTTGAATCAGTGCATAACTTGCTTGCTGAGCAGCTATGCGTTGTGCGAGTTCTGCATCCAATTGCAGTTGCGCCTCCAATAACAAACATCCTTCAATATCTTCTTGATGCGTTAGATAATCTTCGATTCTTGCGGTTTCAGTCCATGAAGTCTTCATAAGTCAAGGCGTGTTTTTGGATTTGCGTTCTCACTTTCGTCAAGCATTTGTATTTCTGTACTGTGGCAGAACGTTCATTGCGAAACTCAAACCGCTCTGCCAATTCTTTCATGGATGCTTTCTCATAATAAAATGCCTGCAACAAGGCGAGGCATTTTTCACCTGTCTGTTGCAAAAAGCGAAGCAGTTTGTCTTTAATCAGCGTCTTTCCCGCCACTTCTTTAAGCGCTTCATCTTGAAGTGATTGCGCTTTGAGTACGTTACTTCTTCGTTTTAGCCAAATATTCTTACAGATACCTAATAAGTACGCCTTTTCAGAAATCGTAATTTGATGGTGCTGTAAAATTACTTTTTCGTAGTAAACGACTAATGCTTCTTGAAATACATCTTTTGCTTCTTCCAAATCACCCCCTGTTTTACTAATGTATCGGGCAATGGCTGGAAATGCTTCAAGATACAAATCCGTAAAGAGCTGCTCCCGAGTTTTTGAATGTGCTATTGGTAAAGTTTCCATAGAAATAGAAGTTCTTTTACTTATAAGTACCTTTTACCTCAAAAAGATCACCTTAAAAGTTACCATTTTTTTGAAAAAAGTTACAGGAGCCTGTTTACTTTTTGAAGGGCTAATCATTTATATATAGAAGTTCCGAAAAACACGGTGCACTTCTGATAATTATTTGACGTAAACTTAACAAGTAAAAATGCACAAATTATCCCTAAAAACACTGGTATCATTTCTTATGCTCTTCATCATCGTTTCGTGTGGAGACGACAATGAAGCAACTTTAATCCCTGATGAAAAAGACCCTGATCCTGTAACTACTAGCCACCCATTAGAGAATACCGTTTGGAAACGCGAGGGTGTAAATTGCCATGTTTATTACATTTTTAATAAAGATCGATTCATTTATATGAATGCTTGCTTTAACACAAATGATGTGTTGGACAATGCTGCTTGGCATGCTGGAACTTACACCGTAGAGAATGAAGTCGTCTCGTTAACTATAGATGACAGTTGTGAGGAAGAGCGAATAGGAATATCAACAGCGTTTGAGTTTAACACGAATGCAAATGTGCTCAGTTTAACTCCACTTGGTCTAACTGATTCTTGGGAATATAAGAAGTTAGCAGCCGCTCCAGAAATTCCTGCAGATGCTCAAATGGGGTATTGGGATTTTGAAGGTGGCGGGAGCTGGATTCATGTGGAATCCTGTAATGCTCCTTATTAAAGGCTGTTTTTATTATAAGCATGTAAGCAGAATGAATACGGCATTTTTACTGATTCTTTTTAAGCTAAAATTCGTTGATAAAAACTTATTTAACGCTGCTAAACTGCGATTTTATCGCCTTTTTTAGCTTAAAAATAACCTACTAAAAATACCACATTCATTTTGCTCACCTGCTTAACTATATTCATGGGCACAGGAAAAAAATACCTGTGCCTCATTTTCTAGCTTATTTGAAAATGCCATCTCGCGCTGTATCTATTCTGCCACCTTCATAGGCACAAACGCCCATTCTAGGAGAATTTACAACAGGTAGGCCAGCGTATTCCGCAAAATCTTCACACTTTTCGGCATGTTTTTCTCCACATTTTTCACAGAATAAACCCATTCCGTCCCATAAATGTACGGTACATATTTCAGTAGCTGCTTGCTTGCCACAAGTATTACACCGCAACTCAAGCGGTTCATTTCGCGATAATAAGGTGATGCCTTCAGCATTCTGAATGGAGTATTCATTTTTAATTTCAATCGCTAAGTAGGTAGAACTTCCAAAGTCATATTCGTATTCTAATTTTTTTCCTTTTGTAAATACCCTTTTAACTGGCAGGGTAAAAGGGACTTCATGAGGGTCTGGTTCCATCCAAAACTCATTTTCACTGGTATCAGGATGGGAATAATATCCTTTTTGATCCCTAAATGCACTCAAATGCCCACAACACTCCAACCAAATCGCTCTCAAAAAATCATCTAAATCACCAAATTGTATTGCTCCATCTACCCAAAGCGATAAAAACATCAGATCTGCTTTTACATATACCAAAAAAGAAGTTCCTTTTCTTTCTTCCAGTTTACTCAAATGTGTATGTAAATGTCTATTTATTCCTCTTTGAGACAATATTTTATCACAAAAATGGCACTTTCCTTCCGACTTAATTTCCGTCATAACTATTATTCGTTCAGTTTTAACCTGTAAAATTAATACGCTGTGTGCTCTTGTGAAAACTGATTTGTATAGATTCCGATTACATTATTAAGCCGTAAGGCCCAGTTGTAAGCGCAAATTTTCCATTTCTTTTGTTAAGATTTGATTCATTTGCTGGGCTTCTACCATAATCATGGCATGTGTTCCTCCTGCTACAGGGATAAAATCTGATAAATAACTACTTGGCAGTACATGATCATTCGTACCATGATAATGCACTAAATTTTTCGACATTTCTGTTTGCCTCCAATGAATCAATTGCTCGATGGCCCAAGGCATGAATGCATCGGGCGTATTTGCCAACATGCGCTCAAAAAGCTGAGCCCCTTTCCCGCGATCTCCTAAGGTGCGCTGAATTTTTGCACCTATTATTTTGATCTGTTGTCCTGAAATCCAATGGTGTACAGGAAATGCTTTGCCTAAGAAAAAGTACCAAGGCAATTCGTGATGATGTTTAATACTGGATATCAGAATAATTTTTTCTACCGAGATCATGCGGGCAATTTCCTGCGCCACCACTCCACCGAATGAAACGCCGAGCAATACAGTCGGTCGATTTTTTTGAATCAATGGCAGGTAGCGTTCTGAGTAACTGGTTAAGGATTCTTTCTTTTTGGGAGCTTCCCAGCTCCAATAATGTGGTTTTACCCATTTCGGAAATTGAATCCACTGGAATAAACGGTAGTCTACACCAAGTCCGGGAAGCAGGTAAATGTGTATTTCTTGATTTGCCATTCAACTATGTTAGTCAAAATTTATCTTTCCGCCAATTTCTTGGATTGTTCTGGATGTAATTGGAAATGTTTTCATAGGCGGTTTCAGTGCGGATGATGTGATCGTAATAGCGGGCTTGCCAGGCAAATTCGGGAAGGATTTTTCGGGCGTTTTTGGTGACTATCGATTTATAATTCCCAATAATTGATGATATCGTATTCGCCCCCTGATTTTGAAATCGGGATTTTCCAATGGTTATTTTTTTATCCTTGTTCGTCATGTTTTTGGTGTTAGGTACAAGGCAATGCCTTGTCCGTACAGCACATTTATGATCTGAATTATGATTTTGTGATTTATTGATGATTATAATGCCATGGGTGTGATTCGGCATGATGATCCATTCGCCCAATTTCACAAATGAATAATGTAGGGGGATTTCTGCCCAAAATTTATGCGCAATCATTCCAATTTCAGATAATATCATTTTCTGTTCTCTGATTGATCCAAAAAAATGGAATTGATTCTTGGTGCAAATCGTAATAAAATAAGCTCCATTTTTGCCATAGTCCCAATTTTGCAATCTGGGAGATTTTCTGTTGCACTTTGCCATTATTTCTTTGTGGTTATCGTTATACATATAAATGAAAAAGAACAGTACCTTGTTTTTAATTCACATCAATCATGAATTATGGTTATCTATAATGACAAAAACCCACCTCAAGTAAACTGAAAGATCAAATTATTTCGAAAAACAATTAAATTTGTCGGCTTGCGGGCTAAGGTGCAATGGATAAAATGACTGTTTATGCTGCTAACTAAACTGGAAATCAAGGGCTTTAAGAGTTTTGGAGATAAGGTGGTCTTTAATTTTGATGAAGGCGTGACAGGAGTTGTTGGCCCAAATGGGAGTGGAAAATCGAATGTAGTGGATTCCATTCGCTGGGTATTAGGCGAGCAGAAAACCCGTTCCCTTCGATCGGAAAAGATGGAGAATGTCATCTTCAATGGCACCAAAAATCGGAAACCGCTGCAGATGGCTGAGGCTTCCATGACCTTCAAGAATACCAAAAACCTGCTTCCTACTGAATATTCTGAAGTTACCATTACCCGCCGCTATTACCGTTCAGGTGAAAGTGAATACCTACTCAATGGGGTAACTTGCCGCTTAAAAGACATCACCAACCTATTTATGGATACTGGAATTGGTCCCGACAGTTACGCGATTATTGAGTTAAAGATGGTCGATGAAATCCTCAACGATCAAAACAATTCCAGAAGAGGATTATTTGAGGAAGCAGCAGGCATCTCTAAATTTAAAAAACGGAAAAAAGAAACACTCAAAAAGCTCGCAGACACAGATGCCGACTTAGAACGCGTAGAAGACTTACTTCACGAGATTGGTAAAAATATGCGTTCACTCGAACGCCAAGCCAAACAAGCTGAACGTTTCTTAAAAACCAAAGAACAATACAAAGAATTAGCCCTTCAATTGGCAGTAAAGTCCGTTAGTAGCCAAGTAGATACCATCGTTCGACTGAACAAACAGCTAGAAACGGAAAAGGACAAAAAGTTATCTTTAGCCAAACAAACAGCTGAACTTGATGCTAAAATTGAAAGTCAAAAGGCGGCACTGCTGAAGCAGGAAAAGTTGTTAGCTTCTCGTCAAAAAACCTTGAATGATCATGTAAATAAGATTCGGACATTTGAAAGTGACAAGAAGATTAAAAATGAGCGTTTGAAGTATTTGAATGATAAATCTCAATCCTTACAAAAACAACTTGACGAAGATGTCAAAAGTAATGATCGTGCCAAATTCAGCCTTGAAGGACTAGAAAAGGAACACATCCAGCTTGAAAAGATTTTCCGCGAAACCGAATATGTACTCGAAGAACTACGCAAAGCGTATGAAGATCAAAAAGGCAAATCAACACATTTGCGTACAGGTGTGGAAGAGTTGAGCACACAAATCAAATCGAAACAGCAAGCACTTTACCAGCTCAAGAAAACACTGGAAATTAGCCAAGTACAAAAAAACTCTTTACAACAAGAGCTCGAACGCGAAGCCACAGATACCTCTGCTCGCTCGGCTAATATGGCTGAGTTTGATGGGAAGATTACAGAATTAGAACAGGAGCTCAGTAGTAAAAAAGAGCGACTAGCCGTACTGGAAGAAAACCAAATTCAGACTGAAAGTCGAATTGCTAGTTTGGAAGCTTCCTTAAAATCCTTGCAAGAAGAATTGGCTAAAACTAATCGTTCGCTCGATGCCAAACGCAATGAATATAACCTCACCAAATCGATGGTTGATAACTTGGAAGGTTATCCACAGGCATTAAAATTCCTAAAAAAGAATACCAAATGGGGCAAAGAGGCACCCCTACTCTCTGACATCATCACGTGTGAGGAAAAATACCGCGTCTCTATAGAGAATTACCTCGAAAGTTTCCTCAACTACTACGTCATTGATAATGAAGCACATGCCTTAGAAGCGGTAAACTTGTTGAGTGACTCTGCCAAAGGAAAAGCCAATTTCGTGCTACTCAATAAATTAAACGATTATAAAAGCAAATCTACGAAGCAGTTTGAAAATGCCATTCCAGCCATTCAAGTAGTAGAATTTGATGAAAAATACCGCAGATTAGCTTATTTCATTTTAGAGGATGTATACATTGTCACCTCGAATCAAGACCAACTTCCTGCTGACGATGCGGTGACGTTTATCACTCAAAATGGTAAAATCATCAAACGCAAATACTCCATTTCGGGAGGCTCAGTGGGCTTGTTTGAAGGAAAAAAAATCGGTAGAGCCAAAAACATTGAAAAGTTAGATGGCAAAATCAAAGAACTGGAACGAAAAAAGAAAGGATTGGTAAAACTCATTGAGCAAGAAGAAAAAGACATTACTCACCTCAAAGCCAACCTTTCGAAAGCGGAAATTACCGACCTCCGCAATGACATTAATATGCTCAGTCAAGAGTTTGTGGCTATCAAAACCAAAAAGGAGCAATTTTCCACACTTTTAGCAGATAGTGCCAACAAACGGGAGAGCATTATGGAGCGTCTATATGAGCTTCAAGAAGCAATTGGCACAAATACGCCCAAAGTAGCTGAGGAAGAAGATGCCTTAGTGGAACTAGAAAATCGTTTACTAGATGAACGAGAAGCGTTGGATGCCCAATCGGAATTAACTTCTCAAAAATCGGGCGCATTTAACCAACAGAATATTCTCTTTCATCAGCAATCCAATAAATTGGAAAGCATTGAAAAAGAGATTGAATACAAACGCAATGCTTACGAACGCGGCAAAGCCCGAATTGAAAATAATCAAACGGATCTCAAAAATACCGATGCAGAAATTTTGAAGCTTCAGGATACTGTTGGCGACAATGAACAGTTATTGCTCGATTTATACGAAGAGAAAGAAACGATTGGCGAGGGAGTGCGCGAGGTAGAAAAGGGATATTATGATTTAAGAGGGCAAATTTCAGAAACTGAAAAGGCGGTTCGCGAGCTTCAGCATGCTGAAATGGGCATCAATCAATTACTGCTTGAATTACAAAGTAAGGTCAATGAAACTCGAATGAGCATTTCTTCTGTAAAAGAAAGAGTCTCGGTTGAGTTTGAAATTGATTTGGAGAAATACATGGCTGAACATCCCGATCAAAGCCCCATAGCTGTGGAGATGTTACGCGAGGAAGTGCAAAAGCTCAAAACCAAAATGGATAAAATGGGGCCAATCAATCATATGGCTATTGAGGCTTACAATGAGATTAAAGAACGGAACGACTTTATTGTGGAGCAACAAGCCGATTTAGCTAAAGCGAAAGACTCCTTACTCACGACCATTGCCGAAATTGATGAAGTCGCGCGTATCAATTTTATGGAAGCCTTCCATGCCATTCGGGAAAATTTTATCAAGGTATTTCGCTCCTTGTTTACGCAAGAAGATAGCTGCGACTTAACCTTGGTTGATCCTGATGATCCGCTGGGCTCCAAAATTGAAATCATTGCCCGACCGAAAGGAAAACGACCGCTGACCATCAACCAATTGTCTGGTGGAGAAAAAACCTTAACGGCTACAGCATTACTTTTTTCCATCTACCTTCTTAAACCTGCTCCATTCTGTATTTTTGACGAGGTAGATGCACCACTAGACGATGCGAATATTGATAAGTTCAACAACATCATCCGAGAATTTTCGAAAAACTCTCAGTTTATTATTGTGACTCACAATAAACGAACTATGGCGAGTACAGATGTGGTTTATGGCGTAACGATGTTGGAGCAAGGAGTTTCCACTGTAGTACCTGTAGATTTACGGACTATTGAAATGGATGAGGAATAAAAGTCGATTCTTGTATTCATCCTACACTTATTCCACTATCTTTGCGCGTTCTAATTTTATCAAAAGGAATTTATGGCATTTCATCAGACTAAGCGAAGGAGTTCGGCACCAGAAAATATGTTGTATGGCATCAAGCCATTGGAAGAAGCGTTTATGGCAGGTAAAACGGTAGATAAAGTCTACCTGCAACGCAATTTAAAAAGTGAGGATATTTTAGCCCTAACTAAGCTTGCTCAAGATCATAAAGTCCCCATTTCCAAAGTTCCCATCGAGAAATTAAATCGCTTTACGCGGAAAAACCATCAAGGCGTAGTCGCATTCTTATCGGCCATTACCTATTCTACCACTGAATTTGTGATGAATGAAGTCTACGAAAAAGGCGAAAATCCATTGATTTTGGTGCTTGATCGGGTAACAGATGTCCGTAATTTTGGAGCCATCGCCCGTACAGCGGAATGCCTTGGCGTGCATGCCATTGTGGTGCCGTTACGAGAGAGCGCACAAATTGGCCCTGATGCCATCAAAACTTCTGCGGGTGCTCTCAATCACATTCCCGTTTGCCGCGAAGAAAGCCTAAAAGACATCATTCAATACCTGCAAGATTACGGACTTCGGGTGGTAGGCTGTACCGAAAAAGGTGCTGACCTCATCTACGAATCTAACTTCACCTTGCCCACTGCCATTGTCATGGGCTCAGAAGAAAATGGGATTTCAGATGAAATCATCCGCATGGCTGATCAGTTATGTAAAATCCCGATGAGTGGAAAAGTTTCCTCTTTAAACGTTTCTGTTGCCACAGGAATGATTTTATCGGAGGTGGTTAGGCAACGTAGTATTTAGCTTCTACTGAGTTAACTCTTATAAAACAACCATTTTGACAATTCTTTATAGGTAGGCTTTTTGCCATACATCAAAATACCTACCCGATAAATTCGGCCTGCGATCCAGGTACAAGCTAAAAAAGAAAGTACCAGCATAAACATGGATAGGAAGAGTTCCCAAGAAACGCCAATGAATGGGAGGCGAATCATCATGACGACAGGTGAAGTAAGTGGGAAAATGGAGAACCAAAAGGCCAAATCGCCATAAGGTTCGTTTAAAATCACGCCACTGAGGGCAATCGACATGACTAAGGGAATGGTAATGGGCAACATGAACTGCTGTGTATCTGTTTCACTATCTACCGCCGAACCAATTGCTCCAAACAAGGCTCCATACATCAAATACCCAAACAGAAAATAGAACACAAAGCAGCCTAAAATTAATGGAATATTGATGGTAGCTAATGCCTTAAAGAACTCTGATGAATCGCTCAAACTCTCTTCTATTCCCGAAACGCCATGCATATTCATTGACCCATTCACATTTTGTAAGTCTTGTACGGCGGTCAGTTGATCAGACAAAAAGAAATTAACCACAAACATGATTACGGTACCTAATACAATCCAAATACAAATTTGAGTTAGGCCAACCCCTGCGATGCCGATCACCTTACCCAACATCAATTGAAAAGGCTTCACCGAAGAAATAATGACCTCTACAATACGGCTAATTTTTTCTTCCAGCACGCCTCGCATCACTTGCACGCCATACAAGAAAATAAACATGTAAATGATGATTCCCGAAAGTATGCCAATACCAGTTGCTGCTAACGTGCTACTATCCTTCTCTTCCCCGTCTTGATCACGAAGCTTTGTTTCTAAGGAGATGTTTGTCTTTACTTTTTTGAGCAGCGCAGGATCAATTCCTTCTTTCTTCAATTTTAATTCTTCAATCTCCCGCTCAATGGTTTTACGAATATTGGCTTCCGTTTGTGAGGATATCGTCTGCGCAGAATACACTTGAAAGCCGTTGGGATCTTCTAAATCAAATTTGGGAATGTAGAGCACCGCATTGTACGATGAACTACCTAGTGTCGCAATGGCTTCGGGTAAACGATCCGTCCCATAATAGAAGGTTAGTTTGTCGGAACTCTTGAATTTACCTCCAAACATTTTACTATCATCTATCACCAAAATGGTCTTGTCGTCACCTGCTGCTAATGCCGACCAAATGATGACTCCATAGAAACCCGCTATCAATAATGGGCCTAAAATCGACATGATCAGAAAAGATTTTTTCCTAACCCGAGTGAGGTATTCGCGTTCTATGATGAGCCAGACCTTGTCCATAAAATCATGTTTGAGAGTTCAGCGAGTAAATTAGTAGATAGGATGTTGACTTGCAAACGGTTATTTTGCCAATAACGGTTTTCAGCAGTTCACCAAAATAAAAAATCCATCTACAAAGAACTTATAGATGGATTGACACTACTTTCCGTACCACTTAAGCTGTAGCTTTCGCTTCATTTCGCTTATTCATGCGCACATTTAATCCATATTTCTTCAGGATTTTGCGCGCTAAAGAAGCTTTATGTGTTTCATCTGGTCCATCATAAATTCGGGCAGCTCGTTCCTCACGGTAATAAAAGGCCAAAATTGTATCGTCTGTCATTCCTAAGGCTCCGTGCACTTGTACGGCACGATCTACCACGCGTTGCAACATATTCGCCGCATAAAATTTAATGGTCGAGATGTCCTCAGCAGCAGCCTTATGCCCTAGTTCTTGCATGGAATTAGCCGCATGAAGTACCATTAAACGCGAGGCATTGATTTCTGCACGGCTATCGGCAATAAACCCTTGAATGAATTGCATTTCTCCTAACATCTTGCCTTCTGCCAATTCACGGCTTGCCGCTCTTTTGCACATCAAATCGAATGCGCGTTCGGCAATGCCAATCCAACGCATGCAATGGTGAATACGGCCTGGCCCTAAGCGTTCTTGCGCCATCCGAAAACCTCCCCCTTCTTCACCAATGCGATTGGTGACGGGTACACGCACATTGACATAATCAATTTCTGCATGACTCATCCAACCTTCTCCTTCATGTCCCATGACTGAAACATTTCTAATTAAATTAAAGCCTGGTGCATCTGTAGGGACAATGATCATACTTGCGCGCTTATACGGATTCGGCTCCTCAGGATTGGTAATGCACATGACAATGGCAAACGCAGCACCATCTGCTGAACTGGTAAACCACTTTCGTCCATTAATCACGTATTCATCTCCCTCACGCACCGCATAAGTGCCCATGTTCACAGGGTTCGAACCTGCATGATCTGGTTCAGTCATGGAGAAGCAAGAGCGAATATCGCCATTGAGTAAGGGCAACAAATACTTTTCCGTCATGCTCTGATCAGCATATTTAATCAATAGCTCAATGTTTCCCGCATCAGGCGCTTGGCAGTTAAATGTAAAATGCCCATAAGGACTCGTTCCCAATAATTCACCGATTTGTGCCACTTCCATCAAGTTAAGCCCAGCCCCACCATGCGCTTCACTATGGTACATGTTCCATGCTCCCATTTCCTTAATCTTCTCTCGCTTAGCACGTAAAATTTTGGCCGCTTCATTAAAAGGCATTTTAAGCAATTCCGTTTCGATGGGATAAATCTCTTCTTCTAAAAAAGCTTTTACCTTCGGATATAAGGTTTTCAAACGATCAGTAGCATAAAAAGATAACATCTTGGTATAGGGTTTATCGGTGAAAAATCAATCTCAATTTATAGCTTCCTATTCAAGACTTCAATGCGTTTGAATAGTGGATTAAGACAAATGTAATCAAAATTGACCCAAAGTCAAAAATAAAACGCTATATTAATGCGATTTCTCATGGATGGCTTACTATAGTTCAACGTCTGTGGTTTGAGCTAGTTAGGTTAATATCAGTAAACTTTTGTTACAATTCTAAATCATTCACAAGAATCCTATCATCTTCAAAAATTAGAGTGTATTTCTTATAAAAAAATATTTATTGACCTTGAGTCAATTTTTTAAAGAAATATTCAATATCTTTGTAGGGAATGATCAAGCAATCTTCACATATCAGCAAGCGTGAGCAGAAATCTCAGGCTATTTTAGATGCGGCCGAACAACTCTTTGCCCGTAAGGGATATGGGAATGTCAAAATGGATGAAATTGCCAAATACATTGGCATTAGTAAGGGAAGTATCTTTTTTTACTTTAAAAGTAAGGAAAATTTACAAATGGCGCTCACCTATCGAGCGTTTCAGGCGTTGATTGAAGCCTACTACCATGCCTTAGAAAAACACCAAAAAGCAACAGGTTTAGTGAGTACCGTTGGGCTTATTGAAGCCTACCTTCAATTTGGCACGAAGCATCCCTACTATTACGAGTTGTTGTTAGATTACATGACTTTCATTCGCTCAGAAGTGAAGCAAAACATGACTCCTGCTTTACAGGAAAGCATTTACTTCCGAAAAGTGAAAGACCTCCATAACTTGCCGCTCACGATTGTGGTCGAAGAAATTGAACGAGGTCAAAAAGATGGCAGTATTCTCAATAAAAAAGACCCTAATTTATTGTATCTTACTGCATGGGCTATGGTCATTGGTTTTTCGAAATTGAGCATGGCTTCGCAAAACGATTCGTTTTTCAAAGTTCCCATTCCTGCCATGCGCAGTTACCTATTAGAATCGGTTCAAAAAATATTATTAGATCATACATCGCTTTAAAACACGTTCTCATGAGCAACACAGCTATTGATCAAGCTACAGAAGTCCGAAAAGGCGAAGAGTTACAAGAGGCACAACTTCGCGCCTACATCAGCAATCAATTAGGAATTGCTACCACTGCTTTTCACATCAAGCAATTTGGTGGAGGCTTTTCCAACTTGACCTATTTAGTGCAGGCAGGTGATACCGAGATGGTCTTACGCCGTCCCCCTTTTGGGGCCAACATTGCCACTGCCCATGACATGGAACGCGAGTTTAAAGTGTTATCCATGCTCAAAGGTCATTACAGTAAAATTCCCAACCCTGTGGCATATTGTGATGACCTAGCAGTGATTGGTTCGCCTTTTTATTTGATGGAACGAGCCAAAGGAGTCATTTTGAGGGGTCAAGTTCCTAAGGGCATCACCTTATCGCCCGAAGTAATGAAAGACCTATCAGAAGCAACGGTAGATAACTTGGTAGATTTACATGCCATTGATTTACAAGAATCAGGATTAATTGAATTAGGAAAACCAGAAGGCTATGTAAAACGACAAGTAGAAGGTTGGATTAAGCGTTATTACAATGCGCAAACCGATGAGATTAAGGAAATGGACGAGTTAGCGGAATGGTTACGCGAAAATCAATACGAAAGCGGCCAAACTTCACTGATTCACAACGATTATAAATACGATAATATCGTGCTTAACCCTAAGGATTTAACCGACATCATAGCCGTACTCGATTGGGAGATGACTACGATTGGCGATCCGCTTATGGATTTGGGAACCTCTTTGGCCTATTGGTGTGAAGAATCAGATAATCCGATATTTCGGCAATTCAACCTTTCTTGGATTCCCGGCAATTTAACACGAGCAGGTATTGTAGCTCGTTATGCTGAAAAAACGGGAATTGATGTAGATCACATCTTATTCAATTATGTATTTGGCTTATTCAAATTAGCCGTGATTGGTCAGCAAATCTATGCCCGTTTTAAGAAAGGCTTTACCAAAGACCCTCGATTTGCGATGCTCATCATGCTTGTAAAAGGCTGTGCTGCGCGAGGAGCCCTAGCAGTTGAATCGGGAAAACTGAGTCACGGAAAATAAAACATCATCAATCATTCACTTTAATCCTTAGCTATCCATGGCACATGTACAAAATCCTCCCATCGAATTGCCTGATGCGGTAAAGGCACACTTGTTTCCAACATTCGACACGGTAGAACAAGAGCGCCAACACTTAAAAGGTCGATTAGCTGCTGCTTTGCGTGTTTTTGGAAAATTTGGTTTTTCAGAAGGCGTTGCTGGTCACATCACAGTGCGTGACCCAGAGTACAAAGATTGCTTTTGGGTAAACCCTTTTGGCATGTCTTTCCGACAAATTAAAGCTTCTGATTTACTTTTAGTGAATCACGAAGGACAAGTAGTGGAAGGTCATATGCCCGTCAATAAAGCGGCTTTTGCAATTCACTCCCAAGTACATGCAGCGCGTCCCGATATTATTGCCGCAGCACATGCCCACTCCGTTTATGGCAAAGCATGGTCTGCCTTAGGACGTAAACTTGACCCGATTACCCAAGATGCCTGCGCTTTTTACGAAGATCATGGGTTATTTGATGATTACACAGGTGTCGTGAATGAATTGGAAGAAGGACAACGCATCGCTAAAGCCTTGGGCGATCATAAAGCGGCTATTTTGAGAAATCACGGCTTATTAACGGTGGGCAATACGGTAGAAGAGGCTGCTTGGTGGTTCATCACCATGGAACGCTCTTGTCAAGCACAAATTTTGGCAGAATCTACGGGACACCCATTAACCTTAATCGATCACGAAACCGCCTTGAAAACGCGCAATCAAGAAGTGGGTTTTCCCATTGCGGGACTTTTCCAATTTCAGCCCATCTTACAGGATATTGTGAAAGAGGCTCCTGAGTTGTTTTCTTAAGGGCATAGTTGCATAAAATTGGCACAGACTTACGGGTTTGTGTCTTTTTTTGTTGGTAACAAGCAAAACAGGTCAGTAAAACGAATGTGGCAGTTTACTGACCTGCTTAAATGCTCACTAAGCTAATCCATTAACATCGCATTCACGAAACCAAGTATAAAACACAATATCATCATAAAACCAATGAAGTGTAATATATATACTGAGCCTGCTGCGTGATAACTATCAGCATAATGTTCTTTCAGAATTTGCCGTACCTTATCTTTTGACCGATACCTAATATGAAGATAAATCCATCCAATTCCAGCCATTAAAAACCTCCCCATTCTATAGCTATTTTATTGTAGTTGTTAAAAAATATAAGAGCCGATCCACTTAGCATAGACTCGTTTCATTAAAAATCCCCATAATTCACTTGCAAGCAAGCCAATCCTAGCTCATTCCGCCACATGTCCACCACTTGGTTTCGATCATCCAATACAAATGCGACAAAGTAATTGGGCTTGATGTGTGTTTCAAAAATTTCCCGCTTGATCGCAGCATCTTTCCGCATGTCTTTTTCTCTGCGCATGATGAGCTCATCATAGGGAATTTGGTACTTTTCTAGCCATGTTAACGTTTGTGGCTTATAGGTGTCCATTCTTCCTGAAACCAGAATCACCCGATATCCTTTTTCGTGATAGGATTTTACCACATCATATACCGGCTGATTCAATTCATCCTCTTCGCAAGTTGACGCATCAAATGGATTTCGTTTTAAAATGGCCAAGGTACCATCCAAATCACAGATAATGGCTTTAGGTAAAGTTTCATCTTGTTCGGCATAGAACGGGCCGCGGCCTTCTCTTTTTAGGAAATATTTTTTATGCGCTTCTCGAATCACGCGCTCTCCCACAGAGGCCATGCGTTTCAAATCTCGTTGAATGCATTCTTCTAAAGGGGTATCAATCAGCTTTACTTCAATGGCAACTTCGTGTCCTGTTTCCTTACAAAACGCATCCACTACTTGCCGAATGCGCGTTTCGTGGCGAGGATGTAAGTTGGTATCATCACTGATGACCGATTTTCCATCCAACAAGGCTTCCCGAATCATGATATCGCGCATCTTCAGCACAAATCGCTCATTGCCCTTACTAAAGTGACCGTTATCCAGCATGGCTCTCAGGTCATCTTTATTGATGCGCTTCCACCTATTTGCCTGTTCAGTAACTAATTGCTTCGCATAAGTCGATTTACCACTTCCAGGTAAACCTTTTAAAATCAATACTTTTTTCATTGTTTATGTTGGTTTTTATTTTCTCATTCAAACTTACTTGCTATCATATATAAAAACTCTTGCTCGAATAAAGCTCTAATTAACAGTTATTTATGTTAATGTACCCAACAATTGGGCAGGGCTGTTCATTTCTTTTGTCTTGACACAAAAGAAACGAACCAAAGAAAAAGTCAAGAAAATCTGATCCTTCCCCCCACAAAGCCATCCCACCCTCAGCAGATTTTCAGGCCTGCGCTCAATGATTATTTTGTAAGGTTTTTAT
>JBMYQA010000035.1:0-31986 GCA_049600855.1 Flammeovirgaceae bacterium
AAAAATGCTTTGTCTGAAGCAAAACCAATCTACTTTAAACTACAAGTTTATACTTCAGACAACTTCACTAATTTGTAAACGCTATCACCTGCATCAGCCCTTTTATTTTTATCAACAAAAAATGCCACTTTTTTCAAAGCAGCATTTTTAGTATAAATTTTATACGTTCTTAGCATTTATCAATCTTCTACTTTTTCTTCCTTCTCTTCGTCTTGCGATAAATCTACCTGTTCAGCAACTTCTTCTTTTTTCTCCGCCTCTTGATTTCCATTTGCAAACAGTTGGTAGTTTGTTGGCTTATTGAAAGGACGAGGGCCAATTAACCCTTCAAGGTCTTTTTGGAAAATCACCTCTTTCTCAAGTAATGCTTGAGCCAACACCTCTAATTCCTCTCGTTTATCTTGCAGCAAAGCGACTGTACGTTGGTAAGCTTTTTCTACTAAGTTTCTTACCTCCTGATCAATCTTTTCAGCAGTTGCATCAGAATAGGGCTTATCAAATGAGTATTCATTACGCTGCGGATCGTAGAAAGAAATGTTACCAATCTTTTTATTCATACCGTAGATGGTTACCATACTGTAAGCCATTTTAGTCGTTCTTTCCAAATCGCTCAAGGCACCTGTAGACACTTTTCCAAAGATGATTTCTTCTGCTGCACGCCCGCCAAAAGCCATGCACATTTCATCAATCATTTGCTCTGTAGTGTATAAAAACTGCTCATTTGGCAAATACTGTGCATAACCTAAAGCAGCCACACCTCTAGGCACAATACTTACCTTCACCAAAGGATCAGCATGCTCCAAAAACCAGCCTGCAATGGCATGTCCTGCTTCATGGTAAGCTACAATTTTCTTTTCGTCAGGAGAAATGATTTTATTTTTCTTCTCTAAACCACCAATTACCCGATCAATTGCTGCTTCAAAATCTTTCATATCCACCGCCTTCTTGTTTCTACGTGCAGCAATTAAAGCGGCTTCATTACAAACGTTGGCGATTTCGGCACCTGCAAAACCTGGCGTTCTGGCAGCTAAATCTTTTGGATTGATATCATCGGCCAATTTTAATGGTTCCAAATGCACTTTAAAAATACGCTCACGACCAGCAATATCAGGTTTATCGATACTGATTTGACGGTCAAAACGACCTGGACGAAGCAAAGCACTGTCGAGTACATCTGGACGGTTCGTTGCCGCCATAATGATTACCCCTGAATCTGTAGAAAATCCATCCATCTCTACCAAAAGGGAGTTCAACGTATTTTCACGTTCGTCATTGGCACCAGGCATCGCACCACGTCCCCTCGAACGTCCGATTGCATCAATCTCATCAATAAAGATGATACAAGGCGCTTTTTCCTTTGCCTGTTTAAACAAATCGCGTACACGTGCTGCTCCAACCCCAACAAACATTTCTACAAAGTCGGATCCTGAGAGGCTAAAGAAAGGCACACCAGATTCACCAGCTACGGCTTTTGCCATCAAGGTTTTACCCGTTCCAGGAGGGCCTACCAATAGAACACCTTTAGGAATCTTACCACCTAAGCTCGTATATTTTGAAGGATTTTTGAGGAACTGCACCACTTCCTCTACTTCTTCTTTTGCCTCTTCTAAACCAGCCACATCATTAAATGTAACTTTAATTTTATTTTCAGCATCAAATAAAGCTGCCCTTGATTTTCCAATATTGAAAATCTGTCCTCCAGCACCGCCAGAAGTCATTCTTCTCATTAGAAACCAGAAGCCAAAAATGAGCAAGAAGAAAAAGCCTAAATTAAAGAACCATGCGGTAAAGTCTTGTCGTTCTTTAATGCCATACTCTACGCCTTTATTTTCTTTACGCAGTGCTGCATTTTTCTTTCTAAACTCTTTATCGAATTCATTTGCTTCAGCTACACGAAAGAAATAATGAGGGCCTGTAATTGCCGAAAAGGAGCGTTGCTTAATTTTTTTATGCTCTTCTTGTTCTAGTGCTGCGTCAGTTAGCGTTACCTCAACTTGGTTTTCATTTCTGATGAGGGATACTTCACGCACGAAGCCTTCACTTAAAATTTTGTCAAATTCGCTTTGGCCAATTTCAAGTGTTGCATTGCTTTTGTTGAAATAGGTCAATCCTATGATAACCAGCACTAATACAGCGAGCAACCATATTTGATAGTTGCCCCGTGGGCCTTTGCTCAAAGGGTTCTTATCGTTATTCATATTCGGGTTTTGGTTCTCTGCCATCAGTAAATCAATTTTCTATAAACCGCACTATTTCTAGTACCTACATGATAAGGTAACACGTTTTGAATTAAATTGTTAATGGGAATGTTATTCAAATTCCTTAATAATTGCATCTCCCCACAACTCTTCTAAACCATAAAACTCACGTTTTTTCTTTTGGAAAATATGTACCACTACATTCACATAATCCATCAAAATCCATTCTTTATTTTGGGTACCCTCCACTTTCCAAGGATTTTCCCCAAACTTCTTGAAGATGAACTCATCCACAGAATCTTTAATGGCTTCTACTTGAGTATCGGAATTACCTGAACATATTACAAAATAATCGGCAATGGAGTTCTTTATTTCCCTTAAATCCATCAATCGAATGTCTACGGCCTTCTTCTCCTGCATTCCTTCTACTGCTGCCATGGCCAACGCTGAGGATATTACTACTTCTGTCTCTTTAACCATATGTTCGTTTTAGGGTTTAGTGAAGTACCATAAAAGTACTTGATATGTGGCAAGTTTTAATTTAATGTAACGCGTTTGTTTATTATTCTCTCAATTTTTCCTAGAATTGTTGTCCCGTCTTCGTATAAAACGGTAAACAAACATTACACAAAACTAGCAAATCATTGTATAAAACATTCAAGGATACTGTTTTTGTAGGTAAAAAAATAATTTATCTGCCAACTTGTCAGTCTACCAATGACATTGCTACCGAGAAAATTCAACTTGGAGAAGCAGTAGACGGCCTACTGATTGTCACTTCAAAGCAAACGGCTGGAAGAGGACAACGAGGTAATTCTTGGGAAACCTTACCCGATCAAAACCTTACTTTTTCACTCATCTTACAACCCTCTTTTTTGCTCGCTCATGAGCAATTCCAACTCAATATGGCGATTTCACTGGGAATATACGATTTTCTAGCTGATTTTGGGCTTGCTGAACTCTTCATTAAATGGCCGAATGACATTTATTGCCAAGGAAAAAAAATGGGCGGCATCTTAATCGAAAACTTTTTGAAAGGGAATCGGATTGGAAACAGTATTGTTGGAATCGGTTTAAACATCAACCAACAGGAATTTGCTTATCCTCAAGCGGTATCATTAGCGCAATTAACTCATACGACTTATGTATTGCCCACTTTGTTAGAAATTCTTGCCTCAAAGATCGAAGCGCGTTACCTGAACCTACGCAATCAAGGAAGTAATTTGCTTAAGCAGCACTACCTCAAACAGCTGTATTGGTGTCAGGAAGAACATACCTTTCAAGATATGCGTGAAGCACATAAGCCATTGTTTAAAGGACAAATTCTGGGAATCAATCCTCACGGGCAACTCGTAGTAGAAAAAGATCAGCGACTTGCTTATTTTAGTTTTCAGGAAATCAAATTTATTGAATAAACCTTGCTCATATAAAATGCTGTTGCCGAACTTTGCCTTCCAAATTTAGAATGAAGCGATTTTGCGGAAAATTATCCAATCATATTTTAATACATGGCAACTGCTATTTCTCGGGATCTTCCTCTCATTGATCTTTCCCATTGGTTACATTTTGGGTCATTTAGCTGAACCAAGTAGTGAAAGCTGGCACCACATTGTAGATCACTTATTGGCAGACTATGCCCTTAATTCCTTTTTATTAGTTATTGCGGTTTCCTTGCTCTCTTTTTTGTTTGGAGTTCCAGCAGCCTGGTTTGTGTCTACCTGTAACTTCCCTTTACGCAAACAGTTCGAATGGGCCTTAATGATGCCATTAGCCATTCCTAGTTACATCATTGCATTTACTTATGCAGACATGTGTAGTTATACAGGTTCCATTCAGAAGTTTTACGGTATGCTTACGGGAGGGCAGTCCTTGCCTTTCGATATTATGAATATGCCAGGCGTGGCACTTATGATGGCTTCAGTACTTTTTCCATATACGTATATCATTTCAAGAACTTCTTTTCTTACACAATCCCAATCACTGATTGAAGCCTCTCGGCTCATGGGGAAATCCAATTTCAGTACCTTCATCAAAATTGTGCTGCCACTTGCTCGACCAGCCATATTTGGCAGTTTATTCCTCATTATGATGGAAGTGCTAAACGAATATGGAGCCATGAAGTTTTATGGGGTTTCGACTTTCACAACGGGCATTTTTAGGGCTTGGTTTTCTTTGGGTGACCCAAATGCGGCTATTCGCCTAGCGGCATGCCTTTTATTATTTGTATTGGCAATTATCTTATTGGAAAAATGGCAACGAGGCCAAGCTAGCTTCACAGAAAACAGCAAGTCTGCCCGCCCATTGCAACGCATTCCATTAAAAGGCGCAGCAAATGCACTCGCTTTTTTCAGTTGTTTCATTCCTTTAGCAATCGGATTTTTAATTCCAGTTGCTCAATTGATAGTTTGGGTCACTCAAACGGCCACTCAGGTAATTGATGCCCAGTTTTGGATCTTCGTTTGGAACAGCGTTAAAGTAGCTTCACTAGCTGCCATCGTGGTGGTGGTGGTCGCCATTATACTCACCTATGCCGTTCGGTTAAATGCGACTCGCTGGATGCGTTATCTTTCCAAAGTTGCCGTTTTAGGTTATGCCATTCCAGGAGCCGTTATTGCCGTAGGCATACTTGCCTCCTTTATTGGTTTTGACCAGCTACTAAATGATTGGGCCGAAGCTTATTTCAACACTTCATTTGGCTTGATTTTTAGCAGTTCCCTGCCCGCATTGGTGTTTGCTTACCTCATCCGCTTTTTAGCAGTGGCATTTAATCCCATCGAATCGGGGTTTGAGAAAGTTGCCAGTCATTTAGATGAAGCCTCTCGTTCTTTAGGTGCGAGTCCACTCAAAACCTTGTTCAACATCAATATTCCTATTTTAAAAACAACGCTTTTGAGTGCGGCCATTATGGTGTTTGTAGAAGTCATGAAAGAATTGCCCCTGACCTTAATCTTACGTCCATTCAACTTTGATACCCTAGCCACTAAAGCTTATGAAATGGCTAGTGATGAACTGATTAGAGAGGCCGCAAACGCCTCATTAATTATCATTTTAATTGGAATGATTCCTGTCATTATGCTGGTGCGATTGATGGGGAAATCGACCTGATAAAAAAAGGCAAGCCTTTACGACTTGCCTTTCTGTGAATATGCTTTTCAGTTTATTTTGCATAATGCACTGCGCGCATTTCTCGAATCACCGTGACTTTGATCTGCCCAGGATATTGCATATCATTCTCAATTTTTTGAGAGATATCAAATGACAGCTGACTGGCAATTTTATCATTCACATTTTCGGCATCTACCATCACTCGCAATTCACGTCCTGCTTGCATGGCGAAACACTTTTTCACGCCTTTAAATGATAAAGCCAACTCTTCTAAGTCATTTAATCGCTTGATGTACGACTCCATCATTTCCCTTCTTGCGCCAGGTCGAGAGCCAGAAATGGCATCACAAGCTTGAATAATTGGGGAAATGAGTGCATTCATTTCAATCTCATCGTGGTGTGCGCCAATGGCATTACACACATCTGGATGTTCGCCGTATTTTTTGGCGAGCTCCATCCCAATAATCGCGTGCGGCTTATCGGGTTCTTCGTGCCACACTTTACCAATATCGTGCAATAAGCCTGCACGCTTGGCTTGTTTAGACTTTAAGCCAAGTTCAGAAGCTAAAGAAGCTGATAAGTTTGCCACCTCACGAGAGTGCTGCAATAAATTTTGGCCGTAAGACGATCGGAAACGCATTCTACCCACCATTTTGACTAACTCAGGATGCAAACCATGAATGCCTAAATCAATGACTGTACGTTCTCCAATTTCCACAATTTCTTCTTCAATGTGCTTGGTGGTTTTGGACACGACCTCTTCAATACGCGCAGGGTGAATTCGGCCATCAGCCACTAATTTATGCAAGGATAATCGTGCAATTTCCCTTCTAACTGGATCAAAGCCTGAGATTACGATGGCTTCAGGGGTATCATCCACAATGATTTCTACGCCAGTTGCCGATTCTAAAGCTCGAATATTACGGCCTTCTCGACCAATAATTTTACCCTTAATGTTATCAGATTCTAGGTTGAATACAGAAACACAGTTTTCGATGGCATGTTCCGCAGCCGTACGTTGAATGGTGGTAATGATGAGTTTTTTCGCCTCTTTTGCCGCAGTCATTTTAGCCTCATCCATAATTTGCTTGATATGAAATGATGCCTTTGTTTTTGCTTCTGCTTTTAACGCATCAATGAGTTGTTCACGGGCTTCATCGGCTTGTAAGTTGGCAATTTTTTCCAATTTATTCACCTGATCTTGGCGCATCTGCTCTGCCTCATCAATCTTCTTGCTCAACACATTCATTTGCTTTTCGCGCTCCGATTTCAATGAATCCAGCTCCTTATTCTTATTTTTTGTTTGCTCTGCTGCTTTGGCGAGTTCAGCTTCTTTTTGCTTGATTCGATTTTCACTTTGCTTTAACCGACTTTCTAATTGCTTGAGCTTATTTTCTGTATTGTTTAAATGATTTCTTTTCTTGTTCGCTTCTCGGTCAAAGCCTTCTTTCATTTTTAAATACTTCTCCTTGGCTTCCAACAATTTTTGGTCTTTCAGACCTTTAGCCTCTACTTCTGCCTCTTTAATGAGCATTGCTGCTTTATTTTGAGCATCAATCTCTGCTTGCTTAAACATTTTTATCAATAAAAAACGTCCAATGACTATCCCTACAGCCAATGCTATAGTACCCGTAAGTATTGTAACTATATACTCGTTCATCTTCTTATTGGTTTTAATAATGCAATTTGTACGTTAGCCTGAAAGATGAAGCGTTTCACCTTAATACAAACTGCCATTTACTCATTTATAATTAGGTGGGAATGGGCAGTAGAAATCCAACTGATGAAGTGACTAATAAAGACACACGATGAGTAATTATTTTGATCACCTATAGGAAAAGATTATCAGAAAAGAGAGAAGTTTTAGAAAGAATTAAGGGTTGACCTGATTGAGTAAATCTTCTATTTGTTTGATTTGCTCTACATGTTCTAGCTGTTCTTCCTCATATTTCAAGTTTTGCACCATTGTATCAAAGGCAACCATAGCCAGCAGGTCTTGCTTGTCCCAAATACCTGATTTCTTTTGCATGGTTTTCGTTTTTTCATTAAGTGTTTTAGCAGCTCTACGCAATAAAGCCTCTTCTTCAGGCTTTATCTTCAACGTATATTCTTTCTCCGCAATCTTAATTCGGATTTGTTGGAGTCCACTCATAACATTATGCCTATTGGCGCTTAATCGTACTAAAACACAAACCTTGTTTATACCAACTTCACAACTCTTTATTCAAAAAACTGATGCAATGATCAATATCTTTAATATATATATCTATCCTTTCTTTCAAATCTTCTGGATTCTCACTACCAAAAACCACAGAACTTACAATTTTACTAATTTCTTCTTGATATTGAAAATCTTTTAACTTAACCGCTTGCGACTCAATAACATCCTTCAATTCTTCATTCTCTTGACGCAATAATTTGAGTTCGTTTTGCATACGCACATACTGCTCCATTAGCGTAGTAAGCTTGGATGCTAATCCTTCAATATGTCGTGAAAGTAAATGATTCTCCATCAATCAGATACACTTGTATAGTTAAATGTAGGAATTAAGTTTGAATGCTCCAATTAATTCCCTGCTGCAAAAGTAATTTTAAAATCTTTACTCTATTCTGAATCCGTAAATTAATCTTTAAATAATTCAAAAATCAGCTTAATTTTAATCTAATCGTATTTCTTCTAGTGATAATAATAATGAAAATACGTCAGAAAAATATGTTAACCTTTTAAGCGCTCAGGCATTATATTATAGAATTAATCCTAATTTTATGAAGCTAAAACTTATCTTCTTCACACTATTGAGTGTGCTACTCTTTGAACAGGTACAGGCTCAACAACTCGAACGCGTGGTTATCAATTCCACAGGAGGCCAATTTTCATCTAGTAATCACTCCATAGAGAGTAATGTTGGAGAATTAGTTGGTATTACACTACAGAACAGTACCATTACACTAACACAAGGTTTTTTGCAACCTATTCTCCCAATCCCTACAAGTCTGGAAACCTTGCATCAAGAACTAGGTTTTTCTTACTATCCTAACCCCGCTTCTTATGCTTTTACATTAGAGTCTGAAGTACCACATAAAATCCAACAAGTGGTATTTTATGATATGGCGGGTAAACTAGCAAAACGCATTGAATTTGGTCAACAGCAACTCAATATTGAATCCTTACAATATGGGTTTTATTTAGTTCAAGCACTAGATCGTCAAGGCTCACCAATTCATTCTTTTAAATTATTAAAACAATAACACACTGATTATGAAGAAATTATTAACACTAGCTATTCTATTTAGCTTTTCACTTACCGTATATGGCCAGGCACCTCAAAAGTTCAATTACCAAGCAGTTGCACGAGATGCTTCTGGAGAGTTAATTGCTAACCAAGCTATTAGCTTACAAATTAGTATTGTTTCAGGTTCGGCAAATGGGACTATAGAGTATACAGAAACTCATCAGGTAACCACGAATACTTATGGTTTATTTACCTTAGAAATCGGTACTGGCTCAGCAACTTCAGGCACCTTTTCTGAGATTGATTGGAGTGAAGGCAGCATGTTCCTACAAGTTGAGCTAGATGCAACGGGAGGAACAAATTATGTCATGATGGGAACCTCACAGCTCTTATCGGTTCCTTATGCTTTATATGCAGGTAATGGCAGTAAATGGAGTAGTAATGCATCAGGCATTGACTATGCAGGAGGGAATGTTGGAATTGGAACTACTAATCCAATCGCCCCACTACATATTAATGGCATTCCAACCGTTTTCAAAGGCCAACTGGTGCTAGTTGATAGTGAAAACCCATCTACAAGTATAGAAAGTGCTTCGAGTATTACGGGTTGGGGAAATAATATAGATGATGAAATAACTGGACGTTTATGGGCTTTTGGTAGTGAATCACGAAATCACCATGATTTTATTATCAGAAATGAGTTAGCAGGCAAAGTTAAGTTAGCAACAAATGGTCGTTTAGTAGACTTCACTCTTCATACAAATGGTAATGTAGGTATTGGAACCGATGATCCCAAAGCCAAACTTGAAGTAGCGGATGGAGATGTTTACGTAACTGACCCTACTAAAGGGATTATCCTAAAATCACCTAATGGCACATGTTTCCGTGTGACGATAGATGATACTGGAAACTTTGTAAGAACTCAAATTAGTTGTCCCCAGTAACAAGGCCATATAAACAAAAAGCGGTTGCTCTACTCGAACAACCGCTTTTTTATATCCTAAATGGATTCTATTACAGAATCAACATGGCATCACCATAGGTTAAGAAGCGGTAATCTTCTCGGATCGCTTCTTGATATGCTTCCATAATGAGCTCATAACCTCCAAATGCTGCTGCCATCATGAGTAATGTTGACATGGGTTTATGGAAGTTGGTCACTAATGATTTACAAATTTTAAATTCGTACGGAGGGAAAATAAACTTATCCGTCCAACCACTATTTGGTTTTAAATATTCTGCTGCAGATACTGATGTTTCCAACGCCCTCATGGCCGTAGTACCAACGGCACATACACGCTTTTTACTTCGCAGTGCATTATTCACCAAATCTACTGTCTTTTCAGAAACCTCAAAGTTTTCTGAATCCATCTTATGCTTGGTCAGGTCTTCTACATCTACCGGACGGAAAGTTCCTAATCCTACGTGTAGTGTGATATTGGTCATATCAATTCCTCTTAACTCTAAGCGCTTCACCAAATGAGGGGTAAAGTGCATTCCAGCAGTAGGGGCAGCTACGGCACCTTTCTTCTGGGCAAAGATGGTTTGGAATCTATCTTTATCGTCTTCTACTACTTTTCGACCTAAGTCTTTCGGAATAGGCGTTTCGCCTAAAGTTTCCAGTAATTGATAAAACTCCACGTCAGGCCCTTCGTGTAAGAATCGAATAGTCCGACCTCTGGAAGTGGTGTTATCTACTACTTCAGCAACTAATTCACCTTCACCAAAATAGAGTTTATTTCCCACTCTAATTTTACGAGCAGGATCAACTAAAACATCCCAAAGGTGAGTTTCAGGATTTAGTTCTCGTAGCAAAAAAACTTCAATTTGAGCACCGGTCTTTTCTTTATTTCCATAAAGCCTGGCAGGAAACACCATTGTGTCGTTTACCACTAAAACATCACCTTCATCAAAATACTCTACCAAGTCTTTGAATACTCGATGTTCTATTTTGCCCGATTCTTTATGGATGACCATTAAGCGGGATTCATCGCGATTATCTGTAGGGAATTGAGCTATGTTCTTCTGAGGAAGATCAAAGCGAAATTCCGATAGTTTCATTCTCACGTAAATTCTTTTTTTATGAGTTTACAGGCAATTATATTGTAGCCTAAGAGATTAGCGGGCAAAGATAACAATTTGCATGAAAAACTGTTAATTTTAATGCAAATAATTTAAAACAAGCATGGTATACCTCTACTTAATTGGAAGTTGGCTTATTTATTTCGCTATTCACTCAGCTCTAGCTAGTAATGTAGTAAAAAAACAATTCCCATCCCGCTTTTATCGGATTATTTATAATTTAATTGCGATTCTGGGTTTACTGGGAATTTTTACATTCACCGCATTCCAACCCATTCACTATTTGTTTCCCAAATCTGGATTGGCTCAAATTATAGGATTAATGTTGGCCACTTATGGGATTTTAATTCTTAAAAAAGCATTTAAACAGTATTCTATCAAGCAATTTTTAGGCATTGAAGTGGTAGAAACGTCCGAAAAATCACTCAATACTTCAGGAATTCTACAGTATGTGCGCCATCCCATTTACACGGCTACCATTTTACTCGTTTCAGGCTTCTTCTTTTTTGCGCCAACGGCATTAAACTTAGTTTCTGCGCTATGCATTTTTGCTTATTTCATTATCGGTATTCAGTTAGAAGAGCGTAAGCTAATTGACGAATTTGGAGACGATTATCGTCAATATCAAGCAGAAGTGCCTATGCTGTTTCCTAAGGGAATGAAATGGGGGAACTTACTCAAATAAAAAAATCCATCCGATAAATTCAGATGGACTTTCAATCATTATTCAACTACTGTGAAGTATTCCTTGTGTTGAGTAATGGCATTTAGTAGTCGTTACCTTTAAAGTAATTCCCGATTATTAGTGTTTATCACGCATGGTTTATTATGCGTGATAAACACTATTGTTGTTTTACAAATTCGATATCAATGATCGGCGATTGCTTGCCGCCAGGAGCTCTGAAATTTATTTTATAATCTCCGCTAGTGAGGTTTAAGTCATTCACCCCATTTTCTCCTCTAAACTTGAATGAAAACCATAATGTAGTACCGGTCTGGCTGCTTCCACTTGCTCCAGAACTGCTGATGGAATCCACTGGGTTTAGGTTCTGATCGTAGAAGTAAAGCTTGCCAGCAGTAGAGGGTTGACTCGGTGTAGGGCGCATTCTAAAATCTGTTTTACTTTCTATGATATCCACTGGTGTAAAATTCTGGTTTTCTATTCGAATATCAGCCCAGTAGTCTGAAGCATCTGTATCTACAAAACGAGTGCGTGCTCCTTCATCCGTCATCACAGCAAATCGAGTGTCCGTTTCTACTTCTAGCAATTCCGCATAATAATAATCACTCGCTAAATCGGCTGGGTCTGCATTAAAATATAATGCTACAATTTCTGTATCAGTAATGGCTTGTGTAGAACTCAAACTAGCCGTGAATGTCTCTCCATGATGTACTCCTTCTAATAATAAACGGTAGGTGTAATCGCTATTATACCCATCGATCATCACAAATGGAGTTGAGCCAGTAGCAAAATATACTCGTGTGTTATCGCCCATGAGGTATGCGTTATTTCGGTGTTCATTATTTGTTACGGCAGTGGTAATGAGCGATTCTTGTACATCATTCAAATTAACCGTAGCCATTACTTCTTCTTCAATCGCACCATTTACAATTAAAACCGTGGCCGTTAATGCAGTGCGTTGCTCGTAATCGAAAAGCGAAGCATCAGCAACTGTAATTTCTCCTGTGCTTGCATTTAGCGCAAACGCTCCCGCGGGATCTTGATCTGTAAGGCTAAATTCGAGTGTTCCTTGATTGGTTTCACTAGGAATGGTTCCCAATACCTGACCATTGGTTGGGTTTTCGTCAATAGAAAGTACTAAGTCGTTTGCTGTAATGGTAACAATGACTTCATCATCATCACAAGAACTTAAGAATACAGCTAGTAGCCCAAAAAGGGTAATTAATGCTACGTATTTGCTCTTCATCATCTTAATTCGTTTGGTTGTTGAGTTATGATTCTGGAGCAAAACTATTTTTGTTATCCTACACTTGCCTCCCCCAATATGAGTAGTTTTTTAGCGATTAAATGAGCTTATCCCGATTGGCTTTTTCAATAGCAGCAGCCTTGCTGTTCACTTGAAGTTTGCTGTAAATATTTTTGATGTGATACCGAACCGTTTCTTTAGAGATGAACAAATCATCGGCAATATTGCTGTAGCTTTTCCCTTTGGTCATCAAACTCAGAATCTGCGTTTCTCTTTCGGTAAGTGGGGAAGAATGGTTTTTTTGGAAAGATTGCACCACCATTCTGGCAATGTGCGCACTCATCGGTGAGCCTCCAGAAGCCACTTGATCAATGGCTTCTAACAATTCTTTAGGGTTTGCGTTTTTGGTGAGGTAACCCGTAGCTCCTGCACATAGCGCTTCAAAAACCGTACGACTATTTTCAAAGATTGTAATGATAATGATATCGGTTTTTGGCAATTCTTGCTTAATTTTTTGTGTGGCTTCAATGCCATTCATACCTGGTAAATCCACATCCATTAATACAATATGCGGGTAGTCTTTTTTTAGATTTTTCAATGCCTCTTCTGAAGAACCATAGGCTCCTACTACATCGTATTCGCTCATACTATTAATGAGCAAGGCAAACCCTTCTCGAATTTCTGGATTATCTTCTACAATAGTTAATCTCTTTTGTTGCATAGTTGATGATAGTTATTTTCCAATCTTCTAGTGTAAGCAGGTAATTATACTCGTTGGGTTTCCCTGCTTTAATACAATTACATATTATTCTAGTACAAAAATACTCCGTTTACCCATTTTTTCACCTACCCAATTTGGGTAGTTTTCTTATCCCAAGCGGTTACTTTACCACAAACTGGCCTGTAAACCGTACTTCAGTTCCTTCTGAAGAACTAATCAGTTCCAACTGACACGCCACTTTTTCGGCTCGTTCACGCATATTTCGTAAACCATTGCCTTTACTTTCCTTAGACAAATCGAAGCCAACGCCATTGTCTTTTATGCTGATTTGCAATGTATTTTCTGCAATCCCGAAATAAAACCACACCGAAGAGCACTTGGCATACTTAGCCACATTGGTCATGGCTTCCTTAAAAATCAGTACAATTTGCCTACTCCAATGTAAGGGTAGTTTAGTCTGTTCAAACTGATCTAAGCAGGTGGTTTCTACATAAAAGTCGATCTCGAGTGGTTGATAGAAGCTTTCCCCAAAATCTCTTAAATAGGTAAACAACTCCATCACATTGTCACTTTTGGTATCTATTGACCAAATGAAATCTTTAGTACCGCGATAGAGTTGCTTCGAGCTTTGCTCAATTTTCCCCAACAATTCGGCAATATCGGGCTGTGGATTATTCAATTTAAAACTAATTAAATTCGAAAGTACCGTAATACTTGCCAACTTATTCCCCATTTCATCGTGAAAATCGCGCGCAATCTGATTACGCACTTCAGCAAGTTGATTTTCCATCGTGATTCGCTGATGAATTTCAGAACGCAAGCGTTGACTTACCGCATTGGCTTGTTTAATTCGATTCCGCGCTACCCAAAATACAATCAAGATAAACAGCGACAATTCCAATATTACGGCCCACCACCTCAAATACCAAGGCGCAATTGTGTGGAAACTAAATACATGACTTGGCCCCCAATTGCTATTGATTTTTTTTGCTTGAACTTCAAACTGATACTTACCTGCTGCAAGTGCATTGTATTCTACAAAAGGATTGGTAGTGGTAAGCCACTTTTCATCATTTAAACGATAACGGTATATCGTACTTTTGGGCGATTCGTAATTAATAGCAGAAAATGCTAATCTAATTTGTTCGGAGTCTTTGTAAGTTTCCCTTTTTGGAGGTATAAATTTAAGTAAAGGAGGTGCTGCTAAACTATGGTAACTATTATTGTCTAAAATGGTTAAGCCTTTACTTGAGCCTATCCAAATTCGATTGTGTTTATCTTCGATGAGGCAATTTACATCGCTTGCTAATAAGCCTGTTTCTTCGGCGAAGGGGACATACTTTTTACCATCGTAGTATAGCAAACCATTGGTGGTGGCTATCCAAACGTGATTACGGTGATCGTGTAACAACTTTAGGCAACGAACTGAAGGTAACTCGGTAACTTTTTCAAATCGATCTCCATTTAAAATCGCAACTCCTCGTTCAGTAGCAATCCACAGCTTGCCTTCTTTGCACATTTTTATATCATAACAACGGTCACTGGGCAAACCTTCTTTCGTGGTATACTTTTTCTTAATCATCAGGGTATCTTGTTGCAGATAATTAAGTTCCCAAACGCCATCTTCGGTTGCTGCCCATACCGTAGAGTCATTAGCTAACAATTGTCTAATGCGTTTACCCCTATCCAAGTCCAGCATTGCTAATACTGACACTTCATCTGTTGCTATATCAATTTTAAAAATTCTGGAATATAAACTACTTACTATAATTTGATCAACTACCCATACGGGTTTGGTTTGGAATCCATCATTATATATGACTTTTTTTCCCTTATAAATTCCCACATTTGAAGTTGAATAAATCTGTTTTGACAAATCATCTCTAAATACAAAACGCGTTAATGGCATGCGTAAATATTCTGTGATCTCCCTACTGGTATGATCTAAAACATAAATTCCAGACTTAGTGGCTAACCAATAATGATCACGATCTCCTTCTAAAATATCATACACAAATTTCGTATCATTATCTCTTAAAGTATAAAAATCATAGGGCCTGTCTAATACCCAATACACCCCTTCTCCAATCGTAGTAATCCAATAGTTTCCATCTTTATCAAAAAATAAGGACGATGGACTAGAAACAAAGCCAAGTTCGCGCTTCAAGTCAAACAAAAAACCCGATTCTTCATTCAACAGGTAGATATTATCTTCGGCAATTCCATCCGAAGACGTATTGAAACCTATTTTTTTCCCATCAGGAGAGCTAAAAATAGTTTTGATGTATTGTTCAGGAATTTGGTCGCGATACCAAGTATAATGACCATTTGGGGCTATTTTTACAATTTCACCAATAAAGCCCAGCCATACATTTCCCGATCTATCAATATGAAAACTATGAACCACACGCCCTTTAATAACCGAAGAAAACAATGATTTCATGGGCTGATTTTCACGCCCATCCCACAACCAAAGTCCACCTTCAATACCGTGAATATATAATTGATCATTAACATATTGAACCGTGATTGACTTTGGCGATGTATACTTAGACTTAATGTGAGGTGGTAGTTTACTATTCCCCATCAACACTTCACCATCTCTTATTCTAGGCCACTGCGTTTGCCCTACCCATTCTCCATTTTTCTTTTTCAAAATCACAAATATATGGGCTTGCGCAGCATAAATGACGCTGTCCCCCACTTGGCGAATGTAAGAGCTGTTGTAATCATACCCTTTCTCCGTTTCTATTGGATAAATGGTGTCATTATCCAAAACATGAACGCCTCCCTTCCAGGTAGCAATGTATTTTTTACCACTTTCACTTTCCGTAATGTCTATTACAAAGTTACTTTTCAGCCCTTGTTCTTGCTGGTAGACTTGCATGTTTCGCCCATCAAAACGAACCAATCCATCATCTGTACAAAACCACATAAACCCCTCGCTATCTTGAAAGGTATTATACACCTGATTGTGGGGTAAACCATCTCTTATGGTGAAATGTCTAAAATAAACGGATTGTGCTAGGCTCATTTGAACACTGAACATGAGCACAAAAATGAAGTAATATGTACGAATAGGCTGAATCAAAAATCCCTAAGTTTGGTAGTAAAAACCAAATTTAGGGATTTTCTAGCGATTACCTGATGACCTTAATCAAGAAACTTTCTGGGCTTCTAGCGCATCTTTATACACTTTAAGCACTCGCTCTCGTGCAAATTTATGTTCTACAATAGGCTGATAGTCAATGGCTTGAAATTCAGGCACCCATTTGCGGATGTATTCAAAATTCGGATCAAATTTTTTGGTTTGAGATGTGGGATTAAATATTCGGAAATAGGGTACTGCATCACAACCTGAGCTCGCAGCCCATTGCCAACCGCCATTATTTGCCGACAAATCGAAGTCTAGTAGCTTTTCGGCAAAATAAGCTTCCCCCCAACGCCAATCAATCAATAAATGTTTGATTAAAAAACTCGCGACAATCATCCGTACTCGGTTGTGCATAAAACCAGTAGCATTTAATTCACGCATACCCGCATCAACAATGGGATAACCCGTTTTTCCTTCGCACCAAGCGTTAAACTCCTGTTCATCATTACGCCAAGGAATGTGATTGTACGCCGGTTTAAAAGCGCTATCCACAACATGCGGAAAATGGTATAAAATCATCATGTAGAAATCTCTCCAGATGAGCTCATTCAACCACTTTTGACTTTTTTTCAAACCGATCCGAGCGAGTTTTCGGATACTGATGGTTCCAAATCGTAGATGCACACTCAAACGCGTCGTTCCCTTTATTGCTGGAAAATCCCGCTGTTCTCCGTAGTTCTCAATAATTTGTTCATCAATTTCCTGCTTAGGGAATGCCTTAGTTGATGGTGTAAACCCAATCGTTTCCAAACTCGGCATGCGAAAACCTTCTGCTACTTTCAGAAAGTTTGAAGTATACTTTTCTACAGGATATGAGCGAAGATAAAAATCGGATTCTGTAGGATTCAGTGCCTTCATCCATTTCCGACTGTAAGGTGTAAATACCGTATAAGGTCGGCCATCATCCTTTACCACTTCCTCTTTCTCAAAAATGCATTGATCTTTAAAGGAATGAAAGGCAATTCCCTGACTTGCTAGCACTTGTTGAATTTCTTGGTCTCGATGAATGGCGTAAGGCTCATAATCGTGATTGGTATATACGGCTTGAATATCAAACTCTTCCATGAGGGCTGTCCAAGCTTCCTGAGGCGTTCCAACCATGACTTTCAAGCTTGTGTGGAATTGCTTCAACTCCTCTTGTACTCGCGTGAGCCAATGATGAATAAAAGACACCCGTTGATCTGCTCGATCTTGAAGCTCGTCTAAAATATGACGGTCAAAAATAAAAATAGGCAATACGGGAAATTCATTTTTCAACGCATGGTAAAGTCCTGCATTATCTGCTATTCTTAAATCTCTTCTATGCCAAAATATGCTAACTTTTTCCTTCATTATTACAAGTTTCTTATGGTCGACATGCCGCCATCTACTCCAATGGTTTGCCCCGAAATCCAACCCGCGCTGCCCGACAATAAATAAGCAGCTAAACTAGCCACATCGTGCGCAACGCCAACTCTACCTAATGGATGTCTTTTTGCAGAATTTGCCCGCCGTTCGTCTGTCGCTAATAAACTTGCCGCTAACGGCGTATCTGTTAATGAAGGCGCTATGGCATTTACGGTAATTTTATTAATGGCAAACTCTGCGGCTAAAGATTTGGCGAGCCCTTCAACCGCGCCTTTTGCCGCTGCAATACTGGCATGGAAGTTCATGCCCACAGCAGTAGCAACTGTACTAAATAAAACGACTTGACTTCCTTTTGCTTTCTTCAATTTTGGTAATACCGCTTGAATCACACGAACGGCACCTAATACATTAATTTCAAAGTCACTTAAAAAATCATCTTCCTTTAATCGTACAAAAGGTTTTAGGGTAATGCTACCAGGACAATAAGCCAAACCATGAAGGGTATCAGGCAATTGATTCAACGCTGTTTTATCAAAGTTAGTCACATCTAAGGTTTCATGCACCACGCCTGCGATATTGGGATTTTTTCTGGATACACTGTATACATTTGCGCCTGAAGCGATTAATAAATTAGCCAGTTCTTCGCCAATGCCCGAACTTGCTCCAACAATTAAAATATTCTTACCTGTAAAGTTCAACATATTTCTTTTTTATACTTTGCTAGTAAACACTCATGAAGTGAAACTGTTTATTTTTCAATTATTTTTAATTGAAATCGGATGATTTTCATGTTCTGTGAAACTTCTGTGATAATTACTGCTGATTTTTGTAAAGTAGCTGAGCGGTTTTTAGGTCAATCGTAGTGAAAGTTTGTTGAGTTGGGAACTGTTTGTAAAGCTATTCGTGTTAAAAACATGAAATTCACCCCATAAAATGATAACAATGAAAAAGGTTCTATTCATTTGCCTACTAGCATTTCTTGCATCTTGCGATTTAGTAAAAATTAAAGACGGAGGTACTGAGGAAACTGACCCTTTGGGTACTATCCCAAGTTATCCTACCACTGAGGCTCAGTTTACCCAATTATTCCACTCGAATGTCGGACACACTTGGGAAGCTGACGGGTTTACACTTGCTGGCACAGAAGGTTTCTTAGATTGCCGCTTGGATGATAAAATCATTTTAAAAGCTGACGCAACGAACTCACTTGTAGGTACTTATGAGTACAATGGAGGCACTGATCTTTGTGGTGCAGAAGATGATCAAACGAGTCGATTTGGCACTTACCAAATTGATTTTGCAAATAACCAAGTCGTGTTTGATGCAGGGACTTCAAATGAAACAACCGCCAAGGTTACTGGATTAGACGAAACTGCTATTGTATTAGAAGGTTCTTATTTAGGTATGGAAATTCGTGGTAAATATTTAATTCAATAATTTTTAATGATCCATACGATATACTGGTTTCACTCATGTTACCTGATCACATCTGTGAAACCAGCTGTTCTCTACTTCTTTTAGCTCACCTGAAAGCCACAATTCAAAGAACGACACAGCCTTTTAATTTTGTAATTTAATTCTCATGATGAAGAAAATAACACTCATCTTTTTTAGTGTGTGCTTCAGCTTTGTTGCCCTTGCACAAACTGATGATACACTCAATGAAGGTTCTAATATTCAAACCTATACGCCATCTGCACTATTTGGGAAAGGCGGATTTGAGATTAATAGTTTCACGAACGTTTACACGCAAACTGCTATTAGAGACCGCGAAGGAAATAAAGTAGACATTAATGAACGCCAATTGTTTGTCACTAGTTTGCTGCAATTTACTTATGGTGTTTCCGATAAAAGGCGTTTCAATATTGGCCTAGACTTAAATGTGAATCATGCCCATTATAATCCGCAAGGGGAAGGAACAAGCTTTAACCGCACCGTTATCTCTTCTATTGGCCCTCGTATTAAATGGAGCCCGTTTGCAAAAATCCCGCGATTTTCCATCCAAAGCTCCCTAACCTTCCCTGTTGCAAGTGATTTAGAAGGAGCAGAAAGCGGTCGATTTGTAGTTTGGGATAAAAAAACGTGGTGGACCCAGCTTTTCTTTGACAAAAATATTGGTCAACACTTTCAGCTATTCTTAGGGGCAGATTTATTAATGCGCTTTGATGATTTTAATTTTGAGCAAGATTTCTTTAGAACTCCTGTAAGTGCTTTTATCAGCTACTTCCCAAGCTCGAAAATCACGTTTTATGGTATGGTACAACACAGCCCTGCTTTTGGTAAAGAAGGAACTTTATCTGATTTTGGACAAATTCGTTGGTTTACCCAAGCCGGTGTCGGTGGAAAATACCAATTAAGCGATCGTTTACAGTTTGAATTGTCTTATACGAACTTCTTTCAGTCTCGTGCCGATGGCGCTGGCAGTACATTTAACTTAGGTGTACGCTACATCAAACGTTAAGCTTTATTGCTCTTTCACTAAAAAAGCGCCTATTTCATGAAAAGAAATAGGCGCTTTTTATGTGAAATTTCTTGATATCTCAACCTTACTGCTCGTTTGTTGTGTTTCCAAAATCTAAATAAACTTCTCCAAAGTCTCGATATTGCAATGGGTTGTTGGGAAAGTTTTTCACATAAGATTGCATGAGTCGGTATCCTTCATCATACCACAAAACAATAATTGGTGCATCGTTCATTACCACCTGCTCTGCCTGCATAAAGTAAGATAATGCTTCCTCTTCAGAAATTGCATTTAAGCCCTTCTCATACAATTCATCAAATTTAGGATTTTGGTAACGGGTTAGGTTTGGGTAAGAAGACTGCCCTTCTTCAGTAGGTACATTCTTACCATAAAAGAACCACAAGAAGTTCTCTGGACTTGGGTAATCGCCAATCCATGCCAAGCGCAAGAAATCGTAATTTCCAGAAGTACTCTTTTCGGTAATCTTCGCTAATGGAGCAATATTCAATTCGATATCAATGTTCAAGTTATCTTTCAATTGCTTCTTGATATCAACCGCTACATTGGTGTAACGCTCTCCTTCTGCATTTAAGTCTAACTTTAACACTGGGAAGCCTTGACCGTTTTTATAGCCCGCTTTCTTTAAGTAATAACGTGCCGAGTCTACATTAAACTCGTAGCCTTTGATTTTAGCCACATCGTAATTCTTAAAGGATGGAGGAGTAATGCCATACTTGCCATATTCATAACCTTCTCCGTTAAGTACGTTATTTAAAATACGCTCTCGATTAATCGCAAAGTTAAATGCCTTTCGCACATTCACATCTTTAAAAATTTCCCCTTGATTATACATGGAGATAATTTGCGTCGACATTTCAGGGGTACGTTGCAAATCGTATTGACTATAACCACCATCAGAGCCTTTCATGGCACTTTCTAAAATCTCAATGATGTATTCGGTAGGTAGGCGGTACATCATATCTAAATTCCCTTTTTTAAATTCTAACAGCTCCACTTTTTTATCTCTTAAAAACTGGATGTTGATCACTTCTAAGAAAGGAAGTTGATTTCCAAATTCATCTTTACGATGGTAATTGGGGTTTCTTCTTAAGATAATGGAAATGTCTTCGTCTAAGCTTGCTAACGTGAATGGTCCTGTACCTACACATTTTTCACGCATATCCAGGCGGTGGTAGTCGTAAGCTTCTCTAGGATAGATGAATGCTCCTGGGCGACAAAGGTTATATAAGAAAATAGAGTTTGGCTTTTCCAAGGTGATTTGAATGGTATAATCATCCAACACCTTTACCCCTTCTAATTCAATATTTGGATTTTCATTGTTACCCTTTGTCGCATTGTAATAGGCTCTTGCCCCTTTCACGATTCCATCAAAAAGCGAAAAGCTATTATTCTCTCGACTTTCTGTACACAATCTTCTAAAACAATACTCGACATCCGTCGCTTTAAACTCTCTTCCTTTTCCTCCTGGAAAGCTGACATCATCGTGAAAAAATACGCCTTGTTTTAGTTTAAACGTATATACTGTTCGTGTATCATCCACTTCATAAGATTCTGCTAAAGCAGGAATCACACTCAAATCTTTATGATCAAACTTCAGTAAGCCTTCATAAATTTGAGAAGCGACACGATAAGAATAAATATCAATAATATTTAATGGAAATAGGTTTTTGATGTATTCAGATTCATTCAAATTGAAAACGCCCCCATAAAATCGATTGCCTTTAGTTGGGATCAGCGTTTTACCCGGTGTATCGGTACTCTCATCTGGCCCACAACCTAGTAGGAAGCAAATACAGAAAATCAGTGGAAGTGTATATTTTTTCATTTGAAAAAGGTTTTGAAAGTATGTACAAGCCTAGTTTCCATTGTAATGATAACGCATTTGAAAAACCGAGCAATATAAATATTCTTAGGAATTTCTCAATTACACTTATCATCACCACAGGAACTCTTGGGCTCATTTTACTTAACGCCAAAAACAAGCCTAAACAAAAGTAGCTGATTTATGGACAAAAAACACATTATATAGTGATTGTGATTGCGAATGCTCTAAAACGTAAAGATAAAAAAATACATAACTTGAGCAAACCTACTCAAAGCTTTAGTTTCCAACTGATTATTAGCCGTTTATCATTAAATCAGATTGGTACTGGCCTAGCAACCTAAAATTTCGTACCTTACTTGTTTGGGTTTTGTTAAAATAAACGGTTACATCCATTTATTCTGCAATTCATTCATTATTTTTGTCGAATAGAAGGTGCCAATATCATAGATGAACAAACCCTTCTCATGTATTACCAAATCGTTTAAACGTTGGACGATAGTTTCAGTAGCCCAATTGTACTACAAATATTGCTAGCAATACCTCCCGAACTTCTTCCGTTAGGAGGCATTTCACTCATTTTACTCTTACTCTCAGCAATCATTTCTGGTTCTGAAGTAGCCTTCTTCTCCTTGTCTCCTAAGCAAATGGAAGAATGTAGAACAAGCTCGCGTGCAAGTGATTCTCGGATTTACAAACTCATTGCCGAGCCTAAATTACTATTAGCTACCATACTTATTCTCAACAACTTAGTAAATGTAGGACTAGTCACAACCTGTACTTACATGACTTGGCAAGTTTGGGGTAAAAATAGCAGTACTGCCGAATTGATTTTATTATTCGGAGTAACTGCCGTTTTAGTATTTTTTGGGGAAATTGTTCCTAAGGTTTTTGCAAATCAGCGCAACCTTTCTTTCGCCCGAATCACTTCTGGCTTACTCTATGTTTCTACCAGTTTTCTACGGCCTTTCTCTTGGATACTGACGCAATTTGGCAATGTATTGGAACGTCGAATTGAGAAAAAGCATAAAGGAAAGAAAAGCCGCTTCAAGGTTTCGGTGAAGGAATTAGGTGTTGCCGTTGACATGACCATGGGACATGAATCTACTACCGAAGAAAAAAAGCTCTTTAAAAGTATTGTCAACTTTGGTACAAAAACGGTAAAACAAATCATGCGTTCACGTATAGACATCACCGCTATTGATATCGAAATTGACTTTCACATGTTGATGGATAAAATCAACAAATGTGGTTATTCCCGTATTCCGATCTACAGCGATACCATTGATAATATTGAAGGCATCTTATATGTAAAAGATTTGCTGAGTCATATCGACAAAGATGAGCATTTCTTTTGGCAAGAATTGATTCGAAGAGATACCTTTTTTGTTCCTGAAACCAAGAAGATTGATGACCTATTCCGCGATTTCCAATCTAAACGAGTACACATTGCCATTGTTGTGGATGAGTATGGCGGAACTTCAGGTTTAATTTCGATGGAAGATATTATTGAGGAAATTGTTGGCGAAATTAATGATGAGTTTGATAATGATGAACTCAACTACCGCAAATTAGACGATTCCGTTTATGTATTTGATGCCAAAACGTCCCTAAACGATTTATCCAAAATCTTAAATGTGGAACCAACCTATTTCGATCAGGTAAAAGGAGAAAGTGAATCTTTGGGTGGATTGATGCTCGAACTATTTGGCAAACTTCCGCATGCAGGCGAGCGCATTTCCTTTAGAAAGTTCATGTTTATCATTACATCTGTCAATCAGAAGCGGATTAAGAGTGTGCGTGTACGTATAGGTGGCGATGGGAAGAAAGTATAATCTTTCTGAATGTAAGTGCTTGGGCAATTAGGCCAAAATTTCCTCTAAACACCCATTTGCTACCTCCACTGAATCCATGTCTTCGATAATGAGAATTACACGTTTTTTGGATTCTTTCAGTTTACACTTCATGGGATAAGCCTGTACATATTTGAGGATTTTCCCAAAAATGGCCGATTGGTAATAATCTGCATTATCGTGTTCAGCCAAATAAGCTTTTAGGTTCCCACTCTTCAACATGAGTTTTTCGAAGCCTAGCTTTTCTCCTTTCCAGCGCAAGCGAACTACTTTTAACATATCCGCTACAGGAACGGGCAATGGGCCGAAACGGTCAATGAGGCTTTTCTTAAATTGCTGAAGCTCTTCCTCATTCTTTAAGTCATCGGCTTTAATGTAGAGATTTAGACGTTCAGAAATATTAGACACATACTCTTCGGGAATGAGAATTTCAAAATCAGTTTCGATGTGGCAATCGACTTTCAACTCATTCATCTCCAGCTCTTTTTTGAATAGTTCTCTAAACTCATTTTCTTTGAGTTCCTTCACCGCATCTTCCAAAATTTGATTGTACATATCAAATCCTAAATCAGAGATGAAGCCACTTTGTTCACCACCCAACATGTTTCCAGCACCTCGAATGTCTAAATCGCGCATGGCTACTTTGAAGCCATCGCCCAAATCCGTAAACTCTTCCATGGCACTCAACCTTCTTCGAGACTCTGGAGGCAAGCCGCTAGTCGGAGGCGTGAGTAAGTAACAATATGCCTTTTTATTTGATCGACCAACACGCCCACGCATTTGGTGCAAATCGGATAAGCCAAACATGTGCGCTCGATTAATAATGATGGTATTGGCATTAGGAATATCCAAGCCTGATTCAATGATGTTGGTGGAAACCAGCACATCGTAGTCCCCATCCATAAATTTATGCATGATTTTCTCCAAACGCGGCCCTTCCATTTGTCCGTGCGCATACACGACTCGTGCATCGGGAACGAGCGCCAATACCGTGTTGGCAATGGTTTCGATATCTTTAATTCGATTATGCACGATAAAGACCTGTCCGCCACGCTGCAACTCAAAGCGTACCGCATCACGAATAACCCGATCTGAAAAGGTATGGAGTTCAGTGGTCACCGGTTGACGATTCGGAGGTGGAGTGCCAATGATGGATAAATCGCGCGCGCCCAATAAAGAGAATTGAAGTGTTCGAGGAATAGGAGTTGCCGTCATGGTGAGTACATCCACATTGACCCGCATTTCTTTCAGCTTATCTTTCGTTTTTACCCCAAACTTCTGTTCTTCATCAATAATGAGCAATCCCAAATCTTTGAACTTCACATCTTTACCAACAATGCGATGTGTTCCAATCAAAATATCAATTTCTCCTTTTTCCAAGCGTTTCATAATCTCCCGAACTTGCTTAGTCGTACGGAATCGGTTCACGTAATCTACTTCACAAGGTAAATTGCCTAAACGCTCTTTGAAGGTGCGGTAATGCTGCATGGCTAAAATGGTGGTGGGCACCAACACGGCCACTTGTTTTCCACTGCATGCCGCCTTAAATGCCGCCCGAATAGCCACTTCTGTTTTGCCAAAGCCCACATCACCACAAACCAAGCGATCCATGGGAAATTGCAGCTCCATGTCTTTTTTTACTTCTTCGGTAGCTTTTGCCTGATCGGGTGTATCTTCATAAATAAAAGACGATTCCAACTCATGCTGCATGTAATCATCTGGTTTGTGGGCAAACCCTGTAGCCGCTCTACGCTTTGCATACAACCTGATCAACTCTGCCGCGATGTCTTTTACCTTCTTTTTGGCCTTTTTCTTCTTATTCTCCCACTCTACTGAGCCCAACTTGCTCATTTTAGGCTTTTCTGTATCCTGACCCGAGTATTTGGAAACTTTATGTAAGGAGTGAATACCGACATACAATAAGTCATTATCGCGATAAATGAGCCGAATAGCTTCCTGCATTTTCCCACTCACTTCTTGCTTCGCCATCCCGCCAAAGCGCCCAATGCCATGATCGACATGCACCATATAATCGCCCACCTTGAGCTCTCGCAATTCCTTGAGCGTTAAGGCTTTTGATTTTGAGAAACGCTTTTTCTCCTTGTAGCGGTGATACCGTTCAAAAATCTGATGATCTGTATACAAGGCCAGCTTCATGTGCTTATCCACAAAACCACCACGGAGCGATAGGTTCATCTCCTTGAAAGGCAACATGGGGTCAATCTCTTCGAAGATATTTCGGATTCGAGATAACTGCTTTTGGTATTCAGCCACAATCACACTGGTGATATTGACCGAATAGTTTTTATCTAATTCCTCTGCGAGTAAATTAAAGTCTTTATTAAAAGAAGGCTGTGGCCTTGCCTCCATTTGAATCGTTTCTTCTGTATCCAAATAAAAGCGATTCCCAAACTCCACCTTCACAAAACTTTCCATCACTTTCATGAAACTATCTCGCGTTTCAAAAAGATCTTCAGGATTATTGCTGACTTGTGTATTGTTGCTTTTTGCCATAATTTCCTCAAAGGAGCTTTTGGCTACTCGAAAGGATTGGGCAATGGTATCGACTGTTAATTCAAAATCCTTAAACCATAAAATAGAATTTTGTGGAATAAAGCGAAAGAACGATTCCCGTACCTCATGCAACAGTTTAGTTTGTGTATTTGGAATGATCGAAATATGCGCTTTTTCCTCTACGGAAAGTTGGGTAAGTGGATCGAAGGTTCGAATGCTTTCGATTTCATCGCCAAACAGTTCTAGTCGATAGGGCAATTCATTGGCAAAGGAATAGATGTCTATAATTCCACCACGCACGGAATATTGTCCCGCTTCATAGACGAAGTCCGTTTTCTCAAAATCATATTCCTGCAATAATTCTGAGACAAACTCCACATCTAGGGCTTCTCCAATTTTTGCGGATAGTGTATTTTCAGTTAAGGAAATGTGGTTAATTACTTTCTCATTGAGCGCATCGGGATAGGTCACTATTAATTCACCCTCTTTTACTTTTTGATTGAGCTGATTTAACACCTCAGCGCGTTGCAATACATTCGCATTTTCAATTTGCGTAAACTCATAAGGTTTCTTGTAAGAGGTAGGGAAAAGCAGAATGTCTTTCTGAGGCAATAGAAATTGTAAGTCGTTGCGGAAATAGGATGCTTCCTCTTTATCATTCATCACAAACACATAAGATTGTTGGTGCAATTGATAAATAGAAGCGGCAATAATGGCATCCAAACTTCCTGAAAAACCTTTGATAGTCAAGCTTTTGCCCGATTTGAGTGCAGTTGAAATCAATTGAGTCTGACTATCTTCTCGATACTGTTTGAGCAGTGCTTCTAAAGACAAGGCATTTTCTTCGTGAATTTCTAAATCGGCTACAGACATGACTAGCTGCTTGAGGTTTATACATAGCAAAAGGCAAGAACAGCAGTTGAATATCCTTTTTGCTGCTTCTTGCTTCTGTTTCGAAACTGCAAATATACAGGTATTGTTTGAAAATTAGTGCGCTATTTGGCTCAATCCATGGTGAAATAAAGCATCCAAGCTTTTCCATAAAAAAGATAATACCACGTCACTCTCGTATTACAATCAACTGAGTTACAATACAACGCGAACACGCATGAAAGCCAAGTCAAAACACCTTGTAACTTCATGAAAATTCACTTTCCACAGTATCAATCAACCAAATCCTCAACATTTCATACCATGTTCTCATCAAAGCCGCTTAAAATTATTGTATATTCAGCTACCTATTCCTGTGTATGATGAAACAGCTATTCCTATTTTTTTTGATTGGCGCATTTTTAATTCCTGTGCAAAGTCAAGCTATTGATTTGAAAGCCATTAAAGCCTATTCTAATCAATTAAACTGCAATTTGGATTCATTGGAGTTGATGCTTCAAGACTTTGAGGCAAATTTATCGGATACGGCTAAGATGGCTAAGCGGGAAGTTGCGTTCCAACGCGCCTCTATCCAACAACGAAAAAACCAGTACGACACCGCTTTAGTCATGTTTGAAAAGCTTCACGAAATGGCCACACAATCCAGCGTTGTTGATTCGTTTTTTATTAGTCGAATTATTTTTCAAGAAGGCATCGCTCATCATCGAAAGGGGAATTTTGAAGTGGCACTTTCTAAATACCTCACCACTTTACGATTAGCAAAAAAATACCAGAAGCTTTTTCAATACAAAGTCGCTAATAATTTAGGTTTACTGTATTATCATTTAGCAAAGTATGAACAAGCCTATAACTACTACGTTTACGCTTCTCAACATGCAGATTTGCTCACCCCTGGGGAGTTGGGAGTAAGCTTAAATGGAATTGGCATGTCATTTTATGCCCAACAACAGTTTGATTCTGCTAAAGTGTATTATCAATTGGCCTTAGTACAATTCAAAAAAATAAATAGCTTGGGCTCTCAGACTTTTATTTTCAATAACTTAGGGATTATTGCCTATTATGAATCAAATATCCCAGAGGCAATCCATCTATTTCATAAAGCACTAGAAATTAGAAAGCAACTGGGCAAAAAAGCAGAAATGGTGGAAAGCTATTATAATCTAGCCTCTTTATATGCAGAACTGAATCAGTTAGATAAGGCCATTGAATACAGCAACTTATCCTTAGCGCTTGCTCAAAAACTAGGTGATAAAAGCAATCAGAAAGACAATTATTTCATGCTCAGTGAGTACCACAGTCAACAGGGAAACACCTCACTAGCAAATGAGTACCTGAAAAAATACATCACCATTGATGACTCCATTTACACCGAGAATATGCAAAAGCAATTGGCCGAAGCAGATAAAAAGTTAGAATTAGAAAAATTGCGCAGAACCAATGAGCAACAAAGCTTTTCCATTGAGCGCACCAACTTTCAACTGAAAATCGCCATTGCCATCGGGATTACCTTATTCATGAGTACGCTTACAGTTTGGTTGTTTTTTACACAGAAACGTTTAAAAACCAGACATCAGTTATCCATGCTGCAAATTCAATCCTTAAAATCACAATTAAAACCACATTTCTTGTTTAACTTACTCAACTCCATGCAAAACCTCATTATTCGAGAAGAAACGGATAAAGCAGTAGCCTATATTTCAGACTTTGCTACGCTCATGAGAAAGGATTTAGAGACATTCAGCAAAAAGGAAATTTCATTGAAGGAAGAACTGAATCTATTGACGGCTTATTTAAAACTAGAGCGTGTCCGTTTTAAAGAACAACTCAATTACCAATTCTTAATTGATGAACAGCTTGATTTAGAGAAATGGTTTATTTTACCGATGCTCTTACAACCCTTAGTAGAAAATGCGATTATTCATGGAATTTCTCCCCTTAAGCAGGGGGAAATTACAATCAGTGTAAACGCGATTCAAGGCCGTCAAGCTTTAGAGATTATCATTAAAGACAATGGGGTTGGCTTCAAAAACGAACTATCAGCGGGGTCTAGGGGACTTGACTTGACCCAAAAGCGTTTAAAACTATGGAAAAGCACCAGTAGCCTTAGCATTCAAAGCCCACCTCAAGGGGGCGTAGAGGCTAAACTCGTTATTCAATAATTTGATTCATTAATTTATCGAACAACATGTATACTGCGGCGATCATAGAAGATGAGGTTGATGCCATCGAAAACCTCACGTATTTTATCAAACGGTTTTGCCCCGAACTGGAGTTAATTGGTCATGCCTCATCTGTAGATGCAGGCCTCGACTTAATTACCACGCATCAGCCTGATATTTTATTCTTAGATATCAAGCTAAGAAATGAGAATAGTTTTGACTTAATCCATCAATTGGGCAACATTCCAAAAATCATTTTTATCACAGCTTATGCTGAATTTGCTTTAGATGCCCTCAAACTCCAAGCGGTAGATTATTTATTAAAACCCATTCAACCCATCGAATTAAAAGAAGCTGTTGCTAAAACTATTCAACAAATTGATCAAGAAGCATTACTCGAAAAGCTCCAACAGCTATTCCAAACACAACAGGTGAACAAATTATCTATTCCTAGTAAAGATCGGCTTCATTTGACTGCTGTTCACGATATCATCCGTTGTCAGGCGGATAATAATTATACGATTTTTCATTTGAGTAATGGTGAAAAAATTGTGGTTGCCCAAACCTTAAAAACTTACGAAAATTTACTTCCAACAGCGCTGTTTGTTAGGGTACATCAATCACACATTGTCAATCTTCACCATATTAAAAAGTTGGCGCTAGATCCGCCCGTAGTCATTTTGTCTACCAAGGAAGAAATTCCCGTAGCTCGAAGAAGAAAAGCCCACCTCAAAAAGCTCCTCCAAGCCCATGTAAACTGACCAAATCCTCATCAGACTGACCGCAGGCTAGATTTTGAATATTAACCATGTAATCTTAATAAAATATACAAAACTTAGAACTCATGTTTATCCAAACCAATCAATACTATGGTAATCTCTTACCTTCAAAAACATGGGTTTCTCACCTTACTTTGCCTGCTACTCAGCAGTAATCTTCAAGCTCAAGGGCTTACGTTCTCTTCTACATTTGGTACAAATGGTACTGGGGATGGCGAGTTTAGCTTTCCAGTAGATGTAGAGATCGATGCGAGTGGAAATATCTTTGTAGCAGACAGAAATAATGAGCGAATTCAAAAATTTAATAGCAGTTTCGTCTTTCAAACCAAATGGGGGAGTCAGGGAACTGGAAATGGGCAGTTTAGTCTCAATGGCATGGATCAAATGATGATAGATGCTAGTGGAAACATTTGGGTAGCGGATCGGGGAAATCATCGGTATCAACAGTTTTCTAACGCAGGCGTTTACCTCACCCAATTTGGAAGCTCAGGCACTGGAAATGTAGAATTTGACAACCCGACAGGAATTGGGATTGATGGCAGTGGAAACTTTTATGTGGTAGATAAAAACAACCACCGCATCCAGAAACTATCGAGTACTTTCACGTATATCACCGAATGGGGCAGCCAAGGAAGCAGTAATGGGCAGTTTTCTACGAACGGAACCGAAGGACTAGTTTTTGACGCAAGTGGCGATATTTGGGTGGCGGATAGAGGTAACGACCGACTTCAAAAGTTCTCAGACACTGGGACTTTTTTGGCTGTTATTGGCGGTGTAGAAGGTACAGCAGATGGGCAGTTTTCAAACCCTGTAGATATTGCTATACATCCCACTACGGGCAATCTTTATGTATCTGACCGAAACAATGAACGCATTCAGTACTTTGATCCTTCTGGCAATTTTTTGGGTAAATTTGGAACAATAGGCACAGGAAATGGAGAGTTCTCAAGCAATGGCTTAGTAGGAATAGCATTTAACAGCACAGGTACCAAATTGTATGCGGCTGATCGAAACAATCATCGCATCCAAGTATTTGATGTGGCAGCAGTCGCTACTGATCCTACATGGAATAGCGGTGCTTGGTCACCTGCAGCTCCTACTTCTACTGATAATGCCATCATTGATGATACGTATGATGTCACTGCCAATGGCAATATCGCTTGCGCCAATCTGACCATCAACTCAGGAAACACCCTCACCATGACTTCTGGAACGATTAGCATTACAGGAAATTTCGATAACAACGGAAATGCCTTCAACCAAACTGGGGGAACTTTCACCTTTAATGGCTCATCTGCTCAATCCATTGAAGGCTCCAATACCTTTGATGATTTGGTCATCAATAACTCGGCTGGGGTTACGCTCAATTCGGCTACTACGGTCACTGGCGTGTTAACACTAACTGCAGGTACGTTGGCATCGGGGGGGCTGTTGACACTTGGGTCAACAGCTACGGGGGCTGGAAATACCGCTACCGTGGATTTTTCTGGTTCTGGAACTATTTCGGGAAATGTCATCCAGCAACGCTTCTTGGATGGGGCAACTCAAGAGGGCTATCGCTATGTGGCTGCCGCTGTGGCAGGGCAAACCCTTGCTGCCATCAACGATGATGTTTCCCTCAATCACCTTGGAGCGGTGTTCAGTCCGGGCACCAATGTCAGCACTTATGATCGAGATGGATACACGCAACCACTTCCCAATATCTTCTATTATGATCA
>JBMYQA010000036.1:0-31837 GCA_049600855.1 Flammeovirgaceae bacterium
CTGAAAAGAAGAAGGAATTCTTCGCCAAGCACGGAAAGGGAGCCAACGACACCGGCTCACCCGAAGGGCAAATCGCCATGTTCTCCTTCCGCATTGCTCACTTGACTGAGCACTTGAAGAAGAATAAGAAAGATAAAGCTACTCAATTGGGCTTGATCAAGTTAGTAGGTAAGCGTAGAAAATTGTTGAAGTATCTTCAAAGTAAGGAGATTAACCGATACAGAGCGATTGTTAAAGAATTAGGATTGAGAAAATAATGCAGTTTATCCTAATTCGAAACATTTACAGGTAGCATAGAAAAATAATTGGGGAATCCTTATTGAAGGGTTCCCTTTTTGCGTTTTATTTATCATCTTCACAGAGATAAGCAATTTCAACCCTTCATAAGGTATGAAGAGGTTAGTGTTTTAGTCGACAAATTCTCCAAGGGAGAAATTGGTATTACAGAGAGTTTTGTCGAAAATGCCTTTAAGAGTTCTTGAGGCAAATCCCTCCCTGAAAGGATAAATGGAGACAAATAAGTTGCCATACATCCAAACTTATAGCGAAATTTAATGAAATAGCAAACCTGTTAAGTATGATCTTCCACAAATCCTGAATAGATAAGTATGGGATTATCATTACTTAACACAGAAAAGAAAAAAATCAGATGAACGTAGTAAACAAGGTAATTGACATGCCTAATGGAAGCCAGATTACAATTGAGACTGGCAAACTAGCGAAGCAGGCTCATGGATCTGTAGTTGTTAAATCAGGAAATGCCATGTTATTGGCAACAGTGGTTTCTTCAGAATCTGTAAAAGAGGGCATTGACTTTCTTCCATTATCAGTCGATTACCAAGAAAAATTTGCAGCTGCAGGTCGAGTTCCTGGCGGCTTTCAAAAAAGGGAGGGTAGATTAAATGAACATGAGATTTTAGTATCTCGATTAGTAGACCGAGCGCTTCGTCCTTTATTCCCTAGTGATTACCATTTAGATACACAAGTAATGCTTTCACTCATCTCTGCGGATGAAAATGTGCAAGCAGATGCACTAGCGGCTTTAGCTGCATCAGCAGCCTTAGCCGTATCTGATATACCATTTCTAGGGCCAATATCTGAAGTGCGTGTCATCTTGAAAGATGGTGAATATTCTGTTAACCCATCTACTGCTGATGGAGAAGGGGCTGATTTAGATTTAATTGTTGCTGCCACTGAGGAAAACATCATGATGGTAGAAGGGGAAATGAATGAGGTGAGCGAAGCTGAAATGTTGGAGGCAATTAAAGTGGCTCATGAAGCGATTAAGATTCAGTGCCAGGCTCAGAAAGAGTTGAAAGAAGAAGTAGGTAAGACAGAATTCCGCGAATATGAAGTGCCCTACGAAGCGGACGAAGAGCTCGAGAAAACCATTTTTGAGGCTACTTATGAAAAGTTTTTAGCAGTATGTCGTCAGCAAATTGCGAATAAGAAACTGCGTAGTGCTTCACTAAGAGCAATAAAAGATGAATACATTGAATCTTTACCTGAGGAACATGAATTAGACATGTTCTTAGTCAAAAAATATTTAGCGAAAGCAGAGAAAAAAGCGGCAAGAAACCTCGTTTTAGAAGACCGAACCCGCTTAGATGGCCGCCAACTTGATGAAGTACGTCCAATTTGGTGTGAGGTAGATTACCTGCCTTCTGCACACGGATCAGCAGTATTTACTCGTGGTGAAACGCAATCGTTAACCAGCGTTACGTTAGGTACGAAGCTGGATGAACAAATGATTGATAACGCCACTTATCAAGGTTATCGTAAGTTTATGCTTCATTACAATTTCCCTGGATTTTCTACGGGAGAGGTAAGACCAAATCGCGGAGCAGGCCGAAGGGAAATTGGGCATGGTAACTTAGCTTTCAGAGCGTTGCAGCGCGTCATTCCTTCTGCAGGTGATTTCCCTTATACCATTCGTGTGGTTTCTGATATCTTAGAATCAAATGGTTCGTCATCAATGGCAACTGTTTGTGCGGGTTCATTAGGATTGATGGATGCTGGTATACAAATCAAAGGAGGCGTATCAGGTATTGCCATGGGTATGATTTCTGATGCTGAAACTGGAAAGTATGCAATTCTGTCAGACATTTTAGGCGATGAAGATCACCTTGGTGATATGGACTTCAAAGTAACGGGTACGAGTGAAGGACTTACTGCTTGTCAGATGGACATCAAAATTGATGGCTTATCGTACGAAGTGTTGGAGGAAGCGTTAGCACAAGCAAAACGTGGGCGTGAGCACATTTTAGGCGAAATGAATAAGGTGATTTCTGAGGCTAAAGGCGATCTGAAACCGCATGCTCCTCGTTCATATACGCTTGAAATCCCTAAGGAATTGATCGGTGCAGTAATTGGCCCTGGTGGTAAGATTGTTCAAGAAATTCAGAAAGAATCTGGAACGACTATTGTCATTGAAGAAAATGATCATGTGGGGTTAGTGAATGTTTTTGCTAATGATCAGCATGCGATGGATGATGCGTTAGGCCGTGTACGTGCCATTGTAGCGCAGCCTGAAATTGGTGAGGTATACGATGGTAAAGTGAAGTCGATTACGCCTTTTGGTGCATTTATCGAATTTATGCCGGGAAAAGAAGGCTTATTGCACATTTCAGAAATTTCATGGACTCGTTTAGATTCTATGGATGGCGTGCTTGAGGCTGGCGAAGAAGTAAAAGTGAAACTACTAGAGATCGATCAGCGCAGTGGTAAGTTCCGATTATCTCGTAAAGTATTATTGCCTAAACCAGAAGGTTACGTAGAGCGTCCTCCGCGTAAAGATGGCGGAAAGCGAAGACATGAAGGAAATAGAGGTGGTGATCGTAAGCCAAGACGTTAAGCTATCCTCGATATAAGATAACTGAAAGCCAGCTCGTGAGAGTTGGCTTTTGTTTTGGCAAACCTTAATTCATAGAAAAAAGGGAGATTGCTCCCCCTTCTGTCCTCAAAAATACTGCTTGCAAAGCAATGCTGTGGTTAGTGCATTGGATCGCCTGCGCAGTTAATAGAAGTGAAATAGTATTTTGGTGAAGAAGAAAGACCGTTAGGTGTGGTGATTTCTAAGTAATAATCAATGCCAGCTCCAACTTGCGGGATATTGATCGTAACCGGAGAACCCGCATCAATAACTGTAGCCAGTGGTAGAGGGTTAACAGCGCCATTGTCAGGATAAACGCTGAATTTCAAGTTTCCATAATAATTGTTAGTTACCTGATCCAGTTCTACATAAACTGCATTTACATTGCCGCGGAAGCATTGCTGTAGTTTCCCACTACCAATACAGCTTGGGCCACACGTTGCTTGTACCACATCTGCCAATATTAATGGCCCTCTTACGCCGAAATCTTCACCATCACCCCCTTTTACGATTTGTTTGGAATCGATGCTTTCGATGGGATTAAGTCCATTTTCATTACAGGCAGTTAATGCAAAAATAAAGGCGAACACTACGCCAATTACATGGAATTTTGTTGATCTGATCATCATAATTAAGTTGATTTAGGTAATGAATAAATGACTGTATTTCAGTACATTGGTTTATTTAACTGAAGCAAGTTTAGGGCTTTGCTTCATCAACTTAATCTTCAAATTAACAAGTGTTGACAAATGCTTAATAGCTGTTGCTTGGAGATTTATAAATGGAACTTTATTCAGGACGGTATTTTAATTGTAAGCCATGCAAAAAGTTTCGGAGGATTTGATCTTTACACACGCGATATTGCTTTTGAGTAGGCTTACGAAAGAAGGCGTTGATTTCATGTTTGCTCACGCGTAAATCTGCCAGTGCTAATACTTCCACCATATCTTCATCTTTGAGATTGAGTGCAATTTTGAGCTTACGCAAAATGGTATTATTATTTAAGCTCTTCTCAGGTTTAGGTTGCACTCCCTCTCGCTTTCCTCGTTTATCATTAATAAATCCATTCAAAAATGCAGCGAGTTGCACATCGTAAAGTTCCTCAAACTCTTCATCATCTTCGCGTTTCAACCAATTACTCACCTCCGAACGATTCACGGTTAAAGCGCCAGAGTCAAAAAGTTCGATCATCTTGGTGTCATTGAAATCAAACGTGTATCGAAGCCGTCTGAGAATATCGTTGTTTTTCATGAGGTAATCATTTGATTTGCTGCAAATAACTGGAATTTAAGCAGGTAAGCAAAATGAATACGGCACTTTTGGGCTGATAACTATTCATGGTGATATCAATACACAAAATTGTTATTAATTAGTGAAAGCCTTTATTTTTGGGTTATGAATAGAGCAAGCTGAAGTTTTGAGTATTTCCAATTCACCTTGTTTCTTCAACAACACCAATATCCATGTAAGCCTTCAAGTATCCAAAAAGATGAATCAGCTAGAATCTACCAGCCAAGTATTACAAGACGCTTTTGATCCCGATCGCTTTCGGTCTGTAGGCCGTCAATTGATAGACTTACTATCTCACCATTTTGAAGAAACCTATGCGCGGAAAAAGCCCCAAGCGATTCCCTATCAAAGCCCAGAAGAAGCGTTAGCATTTTGGAAGAAAGATTTTAGAACTAAAACTAGCGCATTGAATGTGTTTGAAGAGGTGTTGGCTCGATCAATTAATGTGCATCATCCTAGAAATATGGGTCATCAAGTAACCGTGCCAGCGCTTATTGGAGGTTTGGCAGGTTTAGTATCAGATGTATTGAGTAATGGAACGGGGGTGTTTGAAGTGGGAATGGCTTCAAACGCCATGGAACGTATTATCACCAGTTTAGTAGCTACTACAATTGGTTTTGATGAGCAAGCGAATGGTTTGTTTACTTCGGGGGGAACCTTAGCCAACTTAACAGCTTTATTGGCGGCACGTCAGGCAAAAGCGCCCAGCAAGGTGTGGGATGTAGGACATCAGGAAAAGTTAGCCATCATCGTTTCTGAAGAAGCGCATTATTGCATTGATCGAGCAGCACGTATTATGGGTTTTGGAAAAGAGGGAATTATTAAAGTTCCTGTTGATGAGCAGTTTAAAATCAGGACAGATTTACTAGAAAAGCATTTAGCGAATGCCAAAGCACAAGACTTACATGTGATTGCTTTGGTAGGTTGTGCTTCTTCTACCGCTACTGGTGCTTACGATGATTTAGCAGCTTTGGGGCAGTTTTGTCAAAAGCATAATCTGTGGTTTCATGTAGATGGCGCACATGGTGGTGCGGTGGTATTTTCAAAAAAACATCAACCTTTGGTGAAGGGAATTGAGTTAGCCGATACGGTAGTGATTGATTTCCACAAAATGTTACTTACGCCCGCGTTAAGTACTGCGCTCATTTTTAGCGATGGGGCACTGGCTTACCAGACGTTTCAGCAGCGTGCTCAATACCTGTGGGATGCCGCGCAAGAAGAAGAATGGTATAATTCGGGAAAGCGAACGTTTGAATGCACTAAATTTATGATGGTGTTGAAGGTGTATGCGTTAATTAAAGAATTTGGCTTGGAAGTGTTTGAAGAAAACATTGATTGTTTATATGCGAAGACTCAAGCATTTGCCAAACTGATTCAGAACCGATCAAGCTTCCGATTGGCTGTAGAACCCGAAGCGAATATTCTTAATTTTCAATATGTGGATGTAGCCAATGAAAACATCAATCAGTTAAATTCGCAGATTAGGCAGCAGTTGTTAGAGGAAGGGAAATTTTACATTGTGCAGACTATGCTTGGTGATCAGCGTTATTTACGAACAACGATTATGAATCCACATACGACTGAATTGGACTTTATGGGGTTATTAGATGAAATCGAACAAATAGCCCTGAAACTGAAAGGATAAATCTTTTTTAGCTTACTTTCAACTAAGTTCCCAATGGGAAGGCGTATATTTGGCCTGCCAAGAGCCAAACAAACGCTAAATCATGAAAAAGCAATTATTAGTTTTGATTTTTTTTGGGCTGATTTTTCAAGTCACTGCTCAAAAACCTAAAGTAGGATTAGTATTAAGTGGAGGAGGAGCAAAAGGACTTGCTCATGTGGGGGTGCTCAAAGTCTTAGAAGAAAATAATATCCCTGTCGATTACATTATTGGCACTTCTATGGGAGGAATTGTAGGCGGGTTATACGCTGCAGGTTACAATGCAGATGAGATTGAAGAAATTGTAATTGCGCCCGACTTTCAAGAATGGGCATTTGGGAAGTTGGGGACAAATCATCGGTTTTTACACACAAGCAACGAGGATAATGCGTCATTTCTTTCTTTCCAAATTCAAGTAGATTCCAACTTTAGTACCACATTTCAATCCAATATTATTAATGATGCTCCGCTGAATTTTGCCTTAGCCCAATTTACCTACCTTCCCAGCAAAGAAGCAGATTATAACTTCGATCAATTGAACATTCCATTTCGTTGCATTGCTGCGGATATTTTTACCCAAGAGTCTATTGTGTTGAAAGAAGGTGATTTGGGAGAAGCACTGCGAGCAACGATGGCAGTTCCTTTAGTATTCCGACCAATTAAGATAGACGATAAATACATGTATGATGGCGGACTCTACAACAACTTCCCCATTGATATCATGCTGTCAGAGTTCAATCCTGATGTGATCATTGGGGTGAATGTATCGTCAAAAGTGTTTGATGAATATCCTTATGAAGAAGATGAGGAACTGATCAAAAACTCGCTTAAGTTTTTATTCTTAGATAATTCCGATCCGCGGCCTTTGCGGAAAGGAGACATTTATATTGAACCCGATTTAGGCGATATTTCTGCTGGAGATTTTGAAAAAGTAGAAGATGCCATAAAAAGAGGTTACCGTGCTACTTTACAAAATTTGGATAGCATTAAATCAAGCATTCCACATCGAACTGAAGCAAAGCGCCCTTCGCGATTAGAAGAGTTTACGAATTTTAGCAAAAAAAACTTCGGGCAAGTTATCATTACGGGTTTAAATTCTGCTCAACGGGAGCATGTGCGTAAAATCATGGCTTCCCGAAAAGGAGAGAAACGCGGCGAGATGAGTATAGACGAGTTGAGAGAAGGCTATTACCGATTGATTTCAGATAATTATTTCAATGATGTTTATCCTAAAATTTCGCATGATACGCTTGGGTTTTACCACTTCAATTTGGACGTAAATGCAAATCAGAAGGCAACCTTAGATATTGGTGGAAACTTGGCCACTAGAAGCATTAGTGCGGGATATGTGGGGGTAAAGTACAGCGTATTAGATAAATTATTCTACAATTTCAGTGCAAGTGGCGCAACGGGTCGATTTTATACTTCTGCCAAAGGATTAGCTCGGATTACGTTCCCTACTTATAATCCTTTTTATTTTGAATTTGAAGGCATGTATAATAATTGGGAGTATTCAAATGTGAATGAATTGATTTTTCAAGAAACCCCAACAAATTTGGTGGATCGAATTGACCGTTATGTTGGTGTGGAAATCGGTAGAAATGTAGGAAAGCGAAGAACATTGAGCTTGCGTGCAGGTTATGCCAGTAATGAAGATGTCTATTTTAGCACAGATGATTTTAACGTGACGGATGAGTTAGATCAGACAAGGCTTCGAGGTTGGGTATATGAGTTGCGCTACCATAAAAGTACATTAAATCGAAAGAAGTTTCCCTCAGAAGGCGATGCGTATACGCTGTCAGCGAAATACATTAATGCTACCGAGCAATTAAACACTGGAACAACTTCCGTCATTGAAGGAGGAAAGTTTAATCGGGATTGGGTGCAGCTAAAAGCACGGTATGAGCGGTATTGGGGGGAAAAAATACGCATAGGCATTATGGGCGAAACAGTCATTTCGAACCAACCTGAATTTGCCAATTTCAAAGGAACCATGATTAATGCACCAGCATTTTATCCGTTAATAGATAGTAGGAGTATCTTTTTACAAGATTTTAGAGCGCACAGTTATGGCGCTGCTGGTATACGCAATGTATTTCCACTAGATAAGGAAAGCCTAGAACTGCATGTGGAAGGTTATGCCTTTTTCCCTTATCAGCGTATTTTAGAAGGAGATGACCAAAAAGCAGTATTAGGTCCTAGATTTAGCGCTTCAGAATGGGCCGCGTCTACTTCATTGGTATATCACATGCCATTTGGCCCCATTAGTGCCTCTGTAAATTATTATAGTGATTCAGATTATAAATTTGGATTTTTGCTCAATGTAGGTTATTTATTATTTAACCAACGTGTTGTTGGAGATTAAACAGCTACGAATTTGAAAGAAACGACTCCTGAAACTCCTCCTGAATTAAAATGGATAGAACGCTTAACAGGGCTTTTGGATGACTCATTCAAAATTCCTATTCTCGGTATTCGTTTTGGCCTCGACCCACTTATTGGATTAATTCCTGGATTTGGAGAAGGAATTACGTTTTCCATCTCAGCTTTGATGATTTTGTCAATGGTTAAACAAGGTGCAGGTCTGCGCTTAGGTTTCCGAATGATTTGGAATTTATTGGTAGATTCTATTATCGGTGGGGTGCCATTTATAGGTGATTTGTTCGATTTTGCGAAGAAAGCAAATCGGCGAAATCTTGAATTAATGAAGAAACATCACGAAGCAGGTAAAACGGCAAACAAAGGCGGTTGGGGAGATGTTTTCATTATATTAGTCGTGCTCTTACTTATTTTTGCAGGAATTATGTTCCTCATGTGGAAGGTAACCGATTATTTAACCGTGATGTTGGTTGATGCAATAGGATAAGAGCTCTATGAATTGGCATTTGTATGGACATGAGGTATACCAACCGGGAAACCGATGTTTGTGCACGCTGTCAATTAAAAATCCATAATACCTATGAACACAAATACCTCGAGTTTCTTAAAAACCGCAAGTAAACAGCAATTATTAGATAGCTTCTTTCGAGCGGCAATTGGTAGCCAGTTACCAATCGCATTTTGGAGAAAACCAGACGAGCAAGAGCAACACCTTATTGTTGATTTATCTGGAGATGTTGTACAGCAAAGCCCCGACTTAGAAGAGCTTGGCGAAGGGTTTATTGTAGCGCCATTTGATAATGAAGGGCAGGCTTACTTTTTGCATGCTGATTTACACGTAAAAATTCCCCATCAAGAAATTACCGAGAGTTTTCGTACCTCGGTATACGGATCGGCAGCGCGAAGCAATAAAGAACACTTTTTTGAGCAATGGAATGCTTTAATCCATCAACACATTGCGGATGCTCCTAAATATTATGAAGGCAAAGCGACAGTAACAGGAGAAGTGGAGCAAGAAGCATATGAAGCATTGGTTACGCAAGGAGTAGAAGCAATTAAATCAGGAGCATTTAAGAAAGTGGTATTATCAAGACGAAAATCCATTGCTTTACCTGCCAACTTTAATCCCATAAAAACTTTTTTAGAGTTGTGTGAGGCTTACCCTACCGCTTTTATATCTCTCGTTTCCATTCCAAAGGTGGGGACTTGGATGGGAGCCTCGCCAGAAACGCTAGTTCATGTTAATGACCAGCAACAATTTCACACCATTGCTTTAGCGGGTACGCAGCCAAGAGCCAATTACGAAGATCTGGCAGATGCCATGTGGCGGCAAAAGGAAATTGAAGAACAAGCGATGGTCAGCCGCTACATCATCAATTGTTTTAAAAAGATTCGTCTGCGAGAGTTTGAGGAGGATGGACCAAAAACAGCTCAAGCGGGTAATCTCATTCACCTCAAAACAGATTTTATGGTGGATATGAAAGCGGTTAACTTTTTAGACCTTGGTTCTGTCATGCTGAAATTGTTACACCCAACTTCGGCAGTGTGCGGTTTGCCGATGAAGGAATCGTTTGAGTTTATCAAGGTACACGAGGGTTATGATCGTGCTTTATATAGTGGATATTTAGGGCCTGTAAATATCCAGCATGATACCCACATTTTTGTGAATTTACGATGCATGCAGTTATTAGAAACCCAAGCCTTGCTTTATGCAGGGGGGGGCTTAACGAAAGATTCCAAGCCCGAACGTGAATGGGATGAAACGGAGTTTAAAATGGAATTAATGCTGAAAAGATTAGTCAATAAAGATTAACCCATCCATTCTAATGGATTAGCTACACTACTGATCTTATTCTTTTCTGGTGCTTGCAGGCTTACTTTAGGTTCGTTCATTGCTAGTTTTCGAATACGAATCCAATCGACTTCGAGTTCTCCCTTGTAATTCAAATCGGCACTGCAAGCATTTACCCCAATAGCCACTTTTAATGGCTTAAAGTGCAATAAGGTATTGCCCTCGTTAATACTACCATCAGGCCATTGCCCAAAGATCTGATTTTTCGTGAGCCAGGAAATGGACCACTGCCCAACAGGATTAGGAGCTTTAGAACCAAATAAATCCTTGAAAAAGCTAAACCCACCACAAGGCGAAACCTCTGCATCGGTAGCATTTAAGTACATTTCTCGATATTGGCCTTCCCAACTCAGGGTATACCCAAACCATAGCGGATCTGCATCTTGAATGAGGGCAAGAGAAAGTCGCCTTCCTGCTGCTTTAGTGATGAATGCCTCGGCAATAATAGGCATATCAAAAGATTGATTGGTGCGAATGAGTTGATCGGTATCTTCAGCACTAAGGTGTGCGATTCCATTGGTGATTTTGATGCGTCCATTGCCATGTGTTTCCCATTTATTCGTATCTAGTTGGGCTTGATCAAAACCTTCAAATAGATTAAAGACACAAGAAGGGTCGGCAATTGCAGGTGCTTGCGGATTGCCATAAAGCAATAATACTTGTTGGAGAGACTTCAGTTCAACACGGTCAATTTTGAGCCATATTTTTGTGTCTTTGGTACCGAGTGCTCCTTCAATCCAATGGCAAATGACTTTTTTCCCTTCAAGATCGACTAGTCGAATATCACGCCCATCGGCTTCTAACTGACCTTTGCGAATTAAGGATTGTGTATTGAGGGTAAAGTATACCTGATAGTCGATTAAAGGGCTGGAGTTCTCGGTATTATCAATGGTAAGTACTTGTTGATATTGCCAATTGCTCAAATGTTGTCCCCAGGAAGTGTGGCAAGTGGTTAGCAGTAGAATAAAAAGAAAATAGCTTCGCATAAGGTAGTTTTTTGATGGTTACGGATTCTCCAAATTTAATAAATTTCGTCGAGCTCTTTCAATTTTATAAACCTGATAAGTTTTAAAATACGATATAACTGTATAAACGCATATAAGATTTTAAATAAAATTTCAAATTTATTTTTTGAGATGTGCGTGTGTTTGAGAGTTTTTTTGTATTTCAACTCCCATTTTTAAGTTTTAAGTTGATTTTATGTAATTTTTAAGCATATTGAATTTCGTTTTTGACTGATAAATGGTTTTTTAAGTAAAAAATGATTGAAAAAGGCTTTTTTATAATGAAGTAATCCAGATTAATTGCTAAAAAATTAAGAAATGGATAGCTATTTTGACTGTAAATCTCATATATTGATAAAATGGCAATAAAATTTATGATAAAATAAAAATCTGATAATCAGTTCCTTACATTTTGTTTCTTACTTGTGTTATGCTCAACTGTGTAGTTGCATTTGCACATATGCTAATGTTTGTTGTGAATATTTCAATAGAAAACGTTTGAATTTTAAAATAATCAATATTTTCAATGATTTTTAAATAAATTTTAAAAATACTTTTGAGATGCGATAAGTCTAGCTTTAAATTTGATTGGTCTTAGAAAAATAATTATTTGTTCAATTTTTAACACAACAAGCATGGAACAATCACTACTCACGGTCAATAATATTTGGATGATGGTGGCTACCGCCTTGGTTTTCATCATGCACCTTGGCTTTGCTGGAGTGGAAGCAGGTTTTACTCAATCTAAAAACACGGTGAACATCCTGTTTAAAAACACCTTAACTCCTGCGCTTGGTTTGCTATCTTATGCTTTGGTCGGTTTTAGTTTAATGTACCCTGGTGAGTTTAATGGTTTTATTGGCTGGGCTGGTTTGGGGCTAAATATGCCAGAAAATGGCCTTACGCCTGAATATGCCAGTGGCGGTTACACCTACTGGACGGCTTTCTTGTTCCAAGGAATGTTTGCGGCAACTTGTGCGACCATTGTTTCTGGAGCTGTTGCAGAGCGGATTAAAATTTCTGCTTACTTCTTATTTACCATCTTCTTTGTCAGCTTTGTGTACCCAATTATTGGCTCATGGCAATGGGGCGGAGGTTTTTTAAGCAGCCTATCTAATGATGGATTCTACGATTTTGCTGGTTCCACATTGGTACACTCTGTAGGCGGCTGGGGCGCATTGGCTGGTATCATCATTTTGGGGCCACGTATTGGGAAATATGTAGATGGGAAAGTAGTGGATAAGCCTGGGTCAAGTATTCCGTTAGCGACTATTGGGGTATTCTTACTTTGGTTAGGTTGGTTTGGTTTCAACGGAGGTTCTGTATTGTCTGCTGATCCTGCTGCAGTATCACTGGTATTAGTAACAACTTCCTTAGCCGCTTCTGCTGGAGCTGTAGGTGGAGCCATTACAGGAAGCCTAATTTTTCAGCGCCTAGACTTAGGGATGGTTTTGAATGGAATTTTGGCTGGTTTAGTAGGGATTACCGCTGGTGCCGATCAAATGGGAATGGTTGATTCAGTTTTGATTGGACTCATTTGCGGGGCCTTAGTGGTCATTTCGGCAGTCACCTTAGATAGATTACAATTAGACGACTGCGTAGGAGCTGTGTCCGTTCATTTAACCTGTGGCGTGTTTGGTACCTTAGCTGTTGGGATCTTTGGCGCAAAAGCAGGCATGGATCAGTTGGTGAATCAATTAATTGGTATAGGCGTTTGTGGGGCTGCATCTTTTGGATTTGCCTTTATTATTTTCATTCTTATTGAAAAAACATTAGGATTGCGTGTGTCTGAAAAGCATGAACTGGAAGGATTAGACAGCAATGAACACGGAATTCGCGGATACAGTATCACTTACGATAGTTAAGCGTTCTTCATAAAAGCAAAACGGCAACTTTGCTTTTCGTTTGTGTTGGGGGAAGCGTAGCTTTCCTCTAGTACCTCTCAATAAAAAAACACTTCCGTGTGGTGACTTTGGTAAAAGCCACTATACGGAAGTGCATTCGTTAATCTGGTAAAATTAACTTTTCAAAATGCCATGGAAGTGAGACATTACGGGTCTTAAGCAAGCATTGGCACTTTAAGGCGGGCAAATGCATTACTTTCGAACCAACCAAACAATACTGGAGAGGAGCAGAATCACGGTGAAATTGGCAAAAACGGTGAGCCAGCGTGTATCAGAAGTTCCTTGCAAGGTATTGTTGGAAATGAATAAATCATCGTAAAACGTCCCTAAGTTGTTTGATGCAATTTCTAAGTTCTTTTTGCTTTGCCCAACTACTGTTAATTGATGCTCAGAACGTAATGTATCATACTTTTCAGTTACTGGATTAAAATATACCCATTTGAAGTAATCGCCAATATCATATTTTCCTGGTTCCACAGGCTCAATATCATATACAAACTGTCGAGCACCATATACATTGCCCCGTACCCGGTTTACTTCTTGATGTACATTGCCAGGATAGATGATGAATTCATCTTGCGCAGGGATGCTGGGCTTTTTAATGGACGCAATATTTCCGACACCCTTTACTTGGAAACTATATTGAAAAGATTCTCCAGTATTGATTTCTTGAACAGTTAAGTTTTCTGCCAATTTATACTCTCCAACATTTACATAATCTTTTAAAGGATGTGGAGGAAGGTCTTTTACGTTGATTTTCTTTTCGGAAGAATAAAAGGTTTTGTAACCCTCAGGGCCATAAAAATATTGCCCTCTTGCGTGTGAAGGATTATACTTCAACATATTTAAACTAACCGAGGGGAAAACAATGTCCTCATTGTTTAAAGGAAAATACATGGCTTCATATAATTTGTATCGACTATAAAGCTTATTATTAATGACTTCACGCTCTTCAATCAATCGCGAGATATTAAAATCTTCTTCCCAGCATTGACTGGGTTTTAGCTGAGATTCAATTTTTTCTAATTGCTGACTGATGCGTTCTACATCATCCCGAACATGAAACTTATTTTTATCGGTAGTTGGGATGTAAAAGGCTAAACGCACCAAAACGCCTTCACCAACATAGATTTCATCTTTACTAACCGTGAGCGCTAAAAAAGCTCCATCATTTGAAGAATCCATGTTTTTGAGCTCTAGCTTTTTTGTCAAATCGCCACCAAATATGATGTTGAATTTATCTTTCTTCTTTGAGTTAGATTTCTTAACTGTAATTTCTTTTCCAGGCGATTTAACTCGTTTGCCGCTTACGGTCATGGAAAAAGGCTTGAGTTTAACTTTGCCAAGTTTTGTAGGAAAATAAGGTTGAATAGTAGACGCAGTGATATAGGTAACGCTTTGGCTGCCATTAAAGCGGATGCTTTGGCTTTGGCTATAAGAAGGTGCACCCTTCTGAAAACCAGGTATATCAGGGAAGGGACTGGTAATTTTCATATTACCATTGCTAACTGTTACGGCAATATTAAACGTACCATCTTCATTCACTTCTGACTCGCCCAATTTGATTTTTACATCTTGGGCAGATAAAATGCATGAAAATAACAAGGTATAAACAAGGAGTGTAGCTGATAGTTTTCCTTTCATAGACTCGGTGTAACGTTGTTATGAAATCTGTTAAGTGAATAAATTAAGTTTTAGTGGTTTATTTAGGGTATGAGAACAAATGTAGAAGATTTACAATTACGAATATTATGAATTTTGCCTTTTTTTGAGTATATTTAGCCGATTTATAAAAAATTAACGGCAAATCACTGTAAATTTGATTAAATCTTGCATATTATGAATTACGGCAACAACTCATCATCACCCTTCTTTTTTAAACGCACAACCATTGTATTACTCACAATGAAAACAAGCATCTTCTAACTTTAGAGCGCGGAGAATATATAAGTAATGGATGCATAAAGGTTTTTTAACGAATATTTTTTTTGGAGAATTTTAATTTCCATTATTTATGCAAACCTGCGCCCAAATTAAACTTGCTCTATAATATATTATTCATCTTGACAAACCTCTATTATCTATGCTAAAGTACATGCAAACCATTCTTGAGAAAGTAAGTTTTGATACTCGAATCTTTGAAAAAGAATTGCGGAAGGCCATTAATTGTTTGCCTTTAGAAGAATTACGGGAACTAAAAGCATGGTGTTATCAACGATTTAATGATCAAGTAGCCATACTTGACCGCTGTTTTCAGAATGCTTATACTGAAGTAGCTGTTTAAATTAGCATTGTATTGTGTATGATATTGGAAGTGAGCCGGAAAGGCTCACTTTTTTTGTGCCTGTGGATTAGATTGGCATTATTTTTACCAGATTTGCGGGAAAAATAGCCTAGTGGTGAATGAAAAACTTATATGATATATTAGAAATTGGACGCGAAGCTACAAATGCTGAAATTAAGGCGGCTTACAAGCGCTTAGCTGCGGAATATCATCCTGATCGCAACAATGAAGCAGGTGCAGAAGAGCGTTTTAAGGAAATTAATCAGGCTTATCAAATCCTTTCAGATTTTTATCTACGACTACAGTATGAAAAAGAATTAGATGCTGCTTCCGGGGTTGGAATTGAATCAAATAGGGCAGAACCTGAACCTGTTGGTAAAACAGAGGAAATTCCTGTTCAAGAAGAAGTAGTGGAAAAGGAAGCGCCCCCTGCGTTTGGGCTAAAGTGGAAGTTAGCCATTTTAGCGACACCAATTCTCATATTATTAGGCATAGGGGTATTGAAGTTTGTTGTGGTGGGGTTTGGTGATCAAGCGGAAGCAGTGCCCGTGGTAGAACTTAGCAATGATTCAATCGTAGTAGAAGCGGTGCCAACTGTGGAGAAAGCAAGCAAAACAGTTTCAGTATGGGAACTAAAACGAATGGCAGTGGCAAATCCAGATCACTGTATTTTGTATATTGATTCCATTAAAGGATTGGATGATTATAAACCTGAAATGGAAAAGATAAGGCAGGAGGCTGTTCGACAATTGCCTCAAAAAACGGCCTATTTTTTTGAAACCAATGAATGTGAGCGCGCTGAAAAAAGCTTTGAGTTACTGAAAGCAGTTACAGGAAAAGCCTTGTCAGCCCATTTACAAAAGCAACTGGATTTTTATCGTTGTCGGTGTGCCATTGAAGTAAAAGACTTTACTAAGGCAATGAACATTTTAGCTGATATGGAGCAACGCTATAAGCATCAGTATAGTATTTTAGCTGCTAAGGCCCAAGTGATTCATTATGGCCTAAACCAGCCAAAAGAAGCGTTGACCTTTTACAAGAAGGCTCGGCTGTTATACGAGTATCAGACCATTGATCAAAAATTCTTAGCCTATTGGAAACCAGATTTTAAAACCTTGAGTGCCGCTACGTTAATTGCCAATGAAGCAGAAGTATATGCATCGCTTGGGGAGCAAGAAAAAGCAAAGTTAACAGCTTTAGAATCAATTGCTTTGGATAGTAATCAAGCCTTGCCTTATGAAATTATTGGCAATAGCTTCATCAAAGAGGAAAACACGTGGGGAGCATGTAAATATTGGCGAAAAGCCTTAGAAAATGGCTCAAGTAGTGCTACTGATTCCTTATTAAAATATTGTGAAGAGTAGCCACTTTTGAAATTAAAGTGGCTATTTCGATTACTTACTTATCCTAAATACTGCTCCAGTAAAGTGCTCATTTGCGTTTGGAGCTCCTTGGCTTTTTTACCGGCAGATTCGGCAAAGTCTTTCTCGGAAGAGGCATAAATAATTCCTCTTGAAGAGTTGACCAGTAAGCCACATTGTTGGTTCATGCCGTATTTGCAGACTTCATTTAAGTCGCCTCCTTGAGCACCTACTCCCGGAACAAGCAAGAAATGCTCAGGAGCCAACTGGCGGATTTTTGCCAGTGAATTTGCTTGTGTAGCGCCGACTACATACATGAGTTGATCGCTATCGGCCCATTTTTGGCTCGTACGGATCACCTCTTCGAAGAGGCGTGAGCCTTCAGAAAGTTCCAACTGTTGAAAGTCGGAACTGCCTTGATTAGAGGTTAACGCTAATAGGATCACCCACTTGTTTTCAAACTCTAAAAAAGGTTTTACAGAATCTACTCCCATGTAAGGGGCCACCGTGAGGCTGTCGAAACTCATGTGCTCAAAAAAGGCACGCGCATAGAGTTTGGAAGTATTTCCGATATCACCGCGTTTGGCATCTGCGATGGTAAAAATATTTTTAGGAATATAATCCAATGTTTTTTGGAGCGATTCCCAACCCTTTGCACCTAACGCTTCATAAAAAGCAATATTTGGCTTGTAAGCTACGCAATAAGCTGCCGTTGCATCAATGATTTGCTTATTAAACGCAAAAATAGGATCTTCCTCATTCAGCAGGTGTGGTGGGATTTTGTTTAAATCAGAGTCGAGTCCAACACACAGAAAAGACTGTTTGAGCTTGATTTGCTCAAATAATTCGTTTTTGGTCATTTTAAGTTGAAGTTGTTAGCGATCAGTTGAGTTGAGCTAGGGTAAAGTGATTCGTTTGGTGATTTTAAAATCGGTTAACCGTAATGAAGCTTTTTGTCCTCATTACGGTTGTATCTTGTCACTAATAAGCGCGAATATTTTTGCCTTCAATAAAGTTTATGAACGCTTGATTTACCACCCGATTCCCCCCTTTAGTAGGGTAGTTGCCCGTAAAATACCAATCGCCAGGATGGTTAGGGCAAGCTTTATGTAGGTTATCCACACTTTGGTAAACGACTTTCACTTCTGCTTTAATTCCATCGCTAGAAATCATTTGGGCAATTTTGTCAGAAATCTGTTGAGTCGTGAACTCGTCGTAAAGTGCACGCACATAATTCTCTTCATTACCACCACTACGCGCTTCTTTTTTACATTTCTTATACACCTCCTTCATCAGCGATACCTTCTTGTGTTCTTCTAATAATTCGAGTAAGGCTCTGAAGGCAATAAACTCATGCATCTTCGACATGTCAATGCCATAGCAATCGGGATACCTAATTTGGGGAGCAGAAGAGACAATTACAATTTGTTTCGGCTCCAGGCGGTCAAGCATTTTGAGGATACTTTTCTCAAGTGTGGTTCCTCTTACAATCGAATCATCAATCACCACTAGTGTGTCTATGCCCTTTTGAATGACTTCATAAGTAGTATCATAAACATGAGCAACCAAGTCGTCACGTGCCTCATCTTCTGTGATGAACGTACGCAGCTTTGCATCTTTAATCACTAGTTTTTCTACCCGAGGTCTAAAGGAAAGAATTTTTTCGAGCTCTTCTCCTTTAACTTTTCCCTTTTCAATGGCCTCTTTTCGTTTCTTAATCAAATGATTTTCCATGCCTTGCATCATTCCTAAAAAGGCAGTTTCTGCTGTGTTTGGAATGTAAGAGAATACAGAGTTTTGAAGATCATTATCAATAGCCTTAAGAATATTTGGGCAGAGCAATTCGCCTAGTTTTTTTCGCTCATTGTAAATCTCAGGATCAGATCCTCTTGAAAAATAGATGCGCTCGAAGCTACAAGAGCGTTTTTCTAAAGGCTCAATAAATTCTTTTTGTGAGTAACTGCCATCTTTTTCCACAATTAATGCATGGCCTGGCTTGATTTCTTGAATATCGCTATACGCAGCACCAAAGGCTGTTTTTATAGCTGGTTTTTCAGAAGCAGCTACTACGACTTCATCGTCTGCATAAAAATAAGCAGGACGAATTCCCGAAGGGTCACGAGCAATAAAAGAACCGCCATATCCCATTAATCCAACCATGGCATAACCACCATCAAAATCTTTGCACGAGCGTTGTAATATACGTTGAATGTTGAGTTCCTTTTCAATAATGGGGGTAATGTCTACATTGGCGATACCTTCATCTTTGTAGGTGCGGAAGAGCATATTATTCTCTTCATCCAAAAAATGGCCTATCTTTTCCAATACCGTCACCGTATCCACTTTTTCCCGAGGATGTTGGCCTAACTCAATGAGCTTGTCAAACTGTTCATCTACATTAGTCATATTAAAATTACCCGCCATTAATAAATTTCTGCTTCGCCAGTTGTTTCGTCGAAGCATCGGATGGCAGTTTTCAACACGATTTTTGCCATGAGTGCCATAGCGAAGATGCCCCATATACACTTCACCAATAAATGGAACGTGATTTCGCATCCATTTTGCATTCATGTATTTATCAGGATGCTCTGAACGTGCTTTATCGAGCTTTTTCCCAATCTTGCTAAAAATATGCTTGATGGGCTGCTGTTCCACACTGCGGTAACGCGTAATATAAGGTTTGCCAGGTTTTAAATCTAGCTTTATGCTCGCAACGCCTACGCCATCTTGACCTCGGTTGTGTTGCTTTTCCATTAAGAGGTATAACTTGTTTGCTCCATAAGCAGGCGTATTATACTTCTCGATATAATAGGACAAAGGTTTACGTAAACGAATAAATGCTATTCCACATTCATGTTTAATGGCTTCGCTCATGATACTTATATTTTAGTTCCCAAAAAGCCGATGCCATCCTGCATTGCTCCAGATAAATCGGGTGCAATAAAAGATGGCATCTGGCTCAGGAAAAATCTGTTTATCCAAAATATGTTAGCTAGAAACTATTGGTTGTCAGTACATTCACACATGTACTTGTCGATAATTTATATGATCAACAAATAAATGATGGTGCAAAGTTCAGAATTAATATGCTAAAATCAATCTGCTTCAAATAAAAGTTTGTAAATGCTAGTCGATACAATGCTTTAAAGACGAGAGTTGTTAATGTTTGTTTGATGGATTTGAATTTATTCCCACACCTTCAAATCTTTGCAGTGTATAGCCAATTCTTAGAGGCTAGTTGAATTTTTTGTTTAGCTAAAAAGTTCAAACAGTCTCTCACAACTGAAAATATCAAACTTATGAAAGGAAATATATCCTATTTATACTTGTTGTTCTTTTTAATGGCCTATAGTCAGGTAACGATTGCGCAAGAGAAAAAAGAAGCAGAAGCAGATAGTACAAGTAGTTGGAAGAGTAGTGGGTCTGTTGGTTTAACCTTTGCCAATGTTGGGTTAGAGAATTGGGCAGGTGGTGGAGTGAGCTCGATTTCTTTAGGCTTTGTTGGAAATTATAAAGTAACTCGGGATACAAAGAAAATGGTGTGGGACAATCAATTTGATTTTGCTTATGGTTTATTGAGGCAAAGAGGAAATGAAACCTTTCGTAAAACGGATGACCAATTAATTATTTTATCACAGATTGGCTATAAGTTGAATAAAAAATGGTTAGTAACCGCTTTATTAAATTTTAGGACTCAAGTATCGCCTGGGTACACGTATGGTGAAGATAGCTTGGGCAATGAAACCAGAACCAGAATTTCTAATTTGTTAGCTCCAGGGTATTTGACCGTAAATACAGGCATAACATTCAAAGAAAAGGATTTCTTGACAGCCACATTAGCGCCAGTGACCATTAAAAATACATTTGTATTAGACGATGCAGTGAATGAGGTAGACTTTGGATTGGGAGTTGGACAGCGGGTGCGCTCAGAGTTTGGGATAAACTTGTTGGCTAATGTGACAAAGAAGGTGATGGAAAATGTAAACTTTACTACAAACTTGAGCTTGTTTGCAAATTATGGGAATTTAGGAGCGATTGATGTGAATTGGGAAGCATTATTAGCCATGAAAGTAAACAAATACATTAACGCTAGTTTTGGAACGCAATTGATTTACGATGAAGAAGTGATTATAAACGGGATGGGTTCGAAAGTACAATTTAAGCATGCATTAAACATCGGATTCGGTTATACATTTTAATGAGTTAGGACCATTGGAACTAACAAAGTAATTACTCAAAACGCCTTGCATTGATTATTACAGTAATTAATACAGAGGATGTACCTATACCTCAGTACAGAAATATACTTTAAATAAGAAAATTTATAAAAATATCGCTACAAATAGGTAACCTTTCCATAAATGTACCGTATTTTTGGGTATAATATTACTTATACAATAAGATTCACACTTTTACTTCTACAAGCCTTCTTAATTAGCCAATCATAGATAAATACCAACATATTATCATAAGGGTGAATAAAAACTTTTTGATTTTCTCTAACATCATGAATGGTAAACGCATTAAATGATTGAACATTTATTGGTATAATTCTTTATTTAATACATTTTTTGATAAATTAAGTAGAATATTTTTGATTACCTTTGTTTAAACAGTAATTAAAATAACTACTGTTCTATAGTATAAACTTGCATTTTTTAATCTTACACTTACATGCATATTTCGCTCATTAACTCTGATAAGAAGGTTAAACTTTGTCGTCAAGGATTTAGCCTCTTAAAAAAACAAGGCCTTGATAAAGGTTGGCGTTTACATTCTGCAGGCTATGCCGTATTACAATTTACGCAATTTGGTAAAATTAAGACGTACTACATGCACAAGCTACTTGCTGAGCATTTTGTAGAGAAGCCTGAAATGAATAAGAAGTTATTTGTTAGAATGCTAAATGGTAATAAGTTAGATTGCCGCATTGAGAACCTAGAGTGGATTACGATGACTGGACTTCGCAGGCAGCAAAACACTTCAAGTGGTTACCGAGGAGTATCTAAGGATGGCAATAAATACCGAGCAGTACTTTACGATTCAGGTGAACGTATTTACTTAGGTGTGTACGATAGTCCTGAAGAAGCTGCCAAAGCGTATGATACGGAGTCATTCAGACGATTTGGAATAACAAATAGTTTGAACTTCAGAGATGCTTATCCAAAAGAAGAGACGATCGCTTAATTTACAGCTTACTCAAGTACAATGTTGAAGAAATGCATCGTATAACGCAGATGCAGGCAATACCTGATTCGCTAAAGTGTGGGAGAACTCAGGGTGCCACTGTACGCCATAAACTTTACCAGTTGTTGTTCCCGTCCATTGAATGGCTTCAATGATGCCATCATCAGGACAGGTGGCTTCTACCACTAAGCCTTTACCCAAGGTTTTAATGGCTTGATGATGCACCGAGTTCACATACTTTTGCTCGTAGGAAGCATATAATCTGTCTAGCAAGCTCCCTGTTGAAAAAGAAACTTCATGATAAAGTTGATCATAACGGTCTGCATCTCGGTGTTGGATGGCGTGATGATGTTGAGTTTGAATGTCTTGGTATAAGGTACCTCCAAAGTAAACGTTGAGTACTTGCAACCCTCGGCAGATGGCTAAAACGGCCTTGTTATTTTTAATGGCAAAATCCATAACTTTTAGTTCATAAGCATCTCGGTAGGCATCACCTAACCAATGCCCAATTGCTTGTTCTCCATAAGTTTCTGGGGCAAGATCAGCACCTCCTTGGAACACGAAGCCATCGAGTTGTTGTAGAAAGGGATAGAGTTTATCGTCAGGCAAATCGGGAATAAGGATAGGCATTGCTTGGTGGGAAGCTAAATAACTAGCCATGTCATTTTCTAAATAATTGAGTAGTTTGGTACTAAACAGATTCCGATCGATATCTGGATAAAAAAAGCAGGCACTCACTCCGATTTTAAGCATTCTCTTGAGTTGAAGTTTAATAAAAAATGAAACTGCATAATACAAATAACGCAGCTCTGGTTCAAGCAGAGCTGCGTTATTATTGATCATGAGCTAGCGATTACTTAGACATGAGCTCTTGTAATTGTTTCGTTTTTTCATCGATGTTCATCAATTGTAAATTTTGCAACGCATAATCGAATTTCATCCAGTAAGACTGGCTTGTTTTAGCGTTGATAAGTCTACTAAAGCTGGGAGAAATCTTTGCTTTCATGTTTTTGTTACTTAGTAAAGAAACAATGAATTTATTAAGGAGAACTTGTTAGGAAGGCATAGGTACTTCCAATCTATTTCCTTTAGACTTAGACAACCTTACCTGAATTTAAGACAATTGAGAATTGTAAAAGGTTGCTATTTTTGTACAAAAAAAGCAAGAAGGACGTATTCTTCTTGCTTAGTTCATATTGAAGTTGGCTAACCTTAACTGCTTTTTCGCATAAAACAATTAATACTAAACAACTTCATTAGATACATTTTAATATTATGCAGAAATCACCTCTTTAATGTCTGAGATAATTTTATTGGCTAAATGATTAGCAGTAGACTCAGATGTAGATTCTGAATAAATTCTAATGATGGGTTCTGTATTCGATTTACGCAAATGCACCCATTCTTGATCAAACTCAATCTTTACACCATCCACCGTATTGATGGGTTGATTTTTGTATTTATCGGCAATCCCTTCTAACACATTATCAACGTTGATTTCTGGAGTCAACTCAATTTTATTTTTTGATATGTGATAGTTTGGATAAGACATCTTTAACATCTTTGTAGTACCATTGAACTTAGCCAAGTGAGATAAGAACAAGGCAATTCCAACTAATGCATCTCTACCGTAGTGAAGATCAGGATAAATAACGCCTCCATTGCCTTCTCCGCCAATTACCGCGTTTGTTTCTTTCATCTTTTTCACCACATTAACTTCCCCCACAGCCGATGCATGATATTCACCACCATTTTTTTCCGTTACATCTCTGAGTGCTCGCGTAGAAGATAAATTAGAGACCGTATTACCAGGAGTATTTTGTAAAACATAATCAGCAACTGCTACTAAGGTATACTCTTCGCCAAAGGCTGTTCCATCTTCACACATAATGGCTAACCGATCCACATCGGGATCAACCACAAAACCTAAATGGAAATTGCCATCTTCCAACTTACTGCTTAATTCAGTAAGGTGCTCTGGTAGAGGTTCTGGATTATGTGGGAATTTACCATTAGGCTCACAGTATAATCGTTCTATGTGCTCTACGCCTAAAGCATCAAGGAGTTTGGGTAAGGCTATACCACCAGTAGAATTTACACAATCAATCACTACTCGGAACTTTTTTTCTTTGATGCTTTCGACATCAACTAATGGGAGTTCCAGTACTTTTTCAATGTGTTTATCAATATAGCTATCGTCTTCTGTTACTTTTCCTAATGCGTGTACAGGACTGAATTCAAAGTCTTCACGATCTGCAATAGCTAAAATGGCTTTGCTGTCTTCAGCAGAAACAAATTCTCCTGTAGCATCCAGCATTTTTATGGCATTCCAGTTTCCTGGATTGTGACTTGCAGTAAGAATAATACCTCCTCCTGCTTGTTCCATAGGCACCGCCATTTCAACAGTAGGTGTGGTTGATAGCCCTAAATTGATGACATCAACACCTACACTTTGCAAGGTAGAAATGACTAAATTAGAGATCATAGCCCCTGACACCCGAGCATCCCTACCTAATACCACTTTAGGAGTACGCTCTGTATTTTTCAACCAAGTACCAAATGCTGCGGCAAACTTAACAGCATCTAATGGGGAAAAAGATTCTCCTTGTTTTCCTCCAATTGTCCCTCGGATTCCAGATATTGATTTAATAAGAGTCAAAGCTAGGTTTGTTGGTTCAGGGAGCAAAAGTAGGAAATTTATCAATTCGTGTACATAGTAAGCTCTATAAAAAAACAAGTAGATTCGAATAAATGCTTAACTTATTGATAATCAGTTTGCTAAAATTCGAACACGTTTGCTGTGAATGGCCATTTTTTGATTTTAGCTAAAAAATAGCCAGCAATTACCTACAAGTTAGGAGGAAAACCCCTCCTGTTTAGAAATAGTATTATTTTCACTCCAATACCAATCTGATTGGTAACCTCCTGCTAAAGCGATTTTTTGAGTTCGATATGGAAAAAAGCTTTTTTTTCCCTGAATTACCTGATGACCTAATGGGGTAAGTGTATAACCATCTTCTTTTTTTTCAATTAACGGAGCAAGGTCATCAATTATATTAAAATACTGTAAATCACCAAAGCCCCATGCATAATTATCGGTTCGCAACAAATAGCGCATTAATTCTTTAGTCGAAATCACTGTTTGATCAGCAATTTTGTGAATAATACGTGACTCTTGGCTGTTTAATCCAGTAGTTTGGCGAGGAAAACGTTTTAGGTGTAGTTGTAGAGCCTCTTTTAAATATGGAAACCCTTCAAAGGAGTTGCGGTCTAAAAAATTACTGAATTGATGTAAATCAGGATTAATATAGTGTTGCCACGCTTGGTGTGCAAAATCAAGCATTTGTGGGCTAAGCTTTTGTCTTCGATCATACAAATCGGGGAATTCATGTGGGGCTAATTCTCCTAAACCATGGAAGTTAGGATGGTTGGGATGTTCGTGAATACACACTAAAGATAGCGTAATATCATGTAATTCTTGTTGTGCAAACCAACTGAGTAAACCCAGTAAGTTTAATTGGCAAAACAAGTCGTGTTCAAACCACAATACAATTTCTTGATAGTGTTGGAATGCTTGAATCTTATTAAACTCTGCCAGCACATGTTGTTCGAAATGAGCATCATTAGATTCAAACCGTTGATTCAGAAAATCTTCGCGTTGTTTCCAAAAGGAAGGTTCGGAGAGGTTTCCCGCAGGGCCTTCGCATAAAACCTCGCGCCAGATGGCAATATCACCAGCAATTTTAGCTTCTTTAAAGTTGTAATGGGTTCCATCACCATTGAGAATATGTAATGTAGTCATTTGGAGTATTTTTTTGATAAACACGATTGATTTCCATGTGGGAGTACACATCTAATTTAATGCATGTTAAGAAATGCTGAATAGAAATTTCCACTAATGGTGAACGAGCATGTGTCAAAGGTGGTAATTAGATTTATGAACCCTTAGCGTGACTAGTTCAATGTAATAAAAAATTCAAACAGTCTATAAAAGAGTACATTTGAGGAATGTTGTTACTTATGCAGAACAAATGAAATTCATTAAATTGAAAAGTGATCGAATAAAAACCTACTAATTTTGAATGTGTGTATGAAAGGGAAGCCGTGTTTTTAAATAAACAATAAATACCAGCTTTCTTTTCTTTTAACTGACTTGCAATTGACAATGGACTTTCGGATCATTAAAAAAACATTATTGTTCCTCGTGCTCTCGATTAATCTCTGTGCCCAAAATGGTCAGGAATTGGATAGTCTTACTCAATCGTTACACGCAGCAACATCTGATTCAACAAAGGCGCGTATTTTAGTAGAGCTGAGTAAAATGTATTGGTATTCTGATAAAGTAGAAGCCGAAAAATATGCGCGGGAAGCTTTGGCAATCGGAACAAAAAGTGGCAGCCGCGTTCAAGTTGCCTTTGCTTATAACAGTCTTGGAGTCATTCATTTATTTAAAGGTGATTATGCAGATGCATTGTCATTTTTTAAACAAGCTTTAGAAATACAGCGCCATTTTCAGAACTTTCAGCATATGGCCAGCCTACACAACAATATGGCTGTGGTTTTTGGAAAGCTGGGCGATTATGAAGCAGCTTTAGAAGAACATCGTTTGGCATTAACGCAGCGAAAAGAGTTAGGCGATTGGGCAGGTATTAGCGATTCGTACAATAATATGGCTAATATTTATCGCCAACAAGGGCACTATGCCAAAGCGCTCAATCACTATATCCAATCCTTAGAAATTGATGAAAAACTTGGGCGGGGTAATATCGCTTTAGGCAATGTGTACAACAATATTGGCATTATGTATCATTTAATGGAGGAAGATGATATTGCGCTCAATCACTATCACAACGCCTTGTCAAAGTTTCGAGCAGCTCAAAGTCGAACAGGGGAGAGCATGGTGCTCAATAACATTGGGTCATCTTACAAACAACAAGGGCGATTTAGGGAAGCGCTAAAAGCTACTGAAAAATCACTTTACATAGCCGATGAAATCAGAGAGAAAAATCGAATTGCAGAAGCTTATAACAGCATGGGAGATATCTTCATGCTACAAGGCAAGGAGAAAGAAGCGGTAACTTCTTTTCGACAGGCATTGAGAATGTATTCTCAAATTAATAATTCATCAGGAATTGTAGAAGTGCTGAATCAACTTTCGGAGTTATGTCAGCATAAAAAACAGTGGGATAAGGCGTTGAACTATGCGCTAGCAGCAAAAGATAGTGCCCAAAAAATTGGCTTTATGACGGGATTAATTGATGCCCATCAAAACTTGTCTCAAGCTTATAGCCACATGGACCAATTCAAAGAGGCTTTCAAATGGCAAAAAGCCTACATCAACCTGAAGGATTCTATGTTTAATATGCGGCAAAATAAACAGTTATTAGCCTTACAAGCGAAGTATGAAAATAAGCAGAAAACCAATGAATATGAATTGTTAAAAGAAAAGCAAGTCAATCAAGAAAAGTTACTAGCAAAAGAACAGGATCAGAATATCATGTTGACCGCAGGGTTGTTTGTTTTCTTGTTACTGTCTTTTTTCTTATTTCAGAATCAAAAAAGATTACGAGAAACCATCAATTTGTTGCAAATAAAACACAAGGAAATTAGCGAGCAGAAGGAGGAAATTGAGTCGAAAAATAGGGAGTTTCAGCGGGTACAAGAGCAAATTAAGAATCAACATCAATTAATAGAGAGTCATAATGTAGATTTGGTGCGGGTAAACAACGAATTGGCAGATAAAAACCAGCGGATTACGGATAACATTACCTATGCAAAACGGGTACAATATGCGGTGTTGCCTAGACGACTGTTTCTGAAAAAACACTTCAGTGATGTGTCTTTAATTTACCTCCCTAAAGCTATTGTGTCAGGAGACTTTTATTGGTTAGCAGAATTAAATCAGTATACCTTTTTTGCCTTAGCTGATGGAACAGGGCATGGAGTTACAGGTGCCTTCATGTCGTTATTAGGAAGTGCTTTCTTAGATGAAATTGTCAATGTAAAAAATATCACAGCTCCTAAAGAAATTTTAAGTCAGTTAGATGCAAAAACGATTCAAAAACTTCATCGAGGCCCTCAATTAGACTCAGATGGCTTAGAGTTAGCGCTTTGCCGATTTGAGGCGTTGGAAGGTGATCAGGTAAAAATGGTATTTTCGGGAGCGCGAGCAAATGTATATTACCGCTTACCTGATGCTACGCAAATACAACAGCTAGAAGGTACCCGAAAAGGAATTGGCGGAATTTTCCAGCGAGGAAATAAGCCGTTTGTAGAGCATGAAATGATTTTGCCCAAACATACACTCCTTTACTTCTTCACAGATGGTTTACCGGATTATCCTAAACCAAACGGAAGAAGATTAGGTACTCGAAATATCTTGCACTTTATTCAAAAACACACCCAGCTCGACATCCACAAACAAACTGAAATGATGACCGCTATCTTAGATCGTTATAAGCGAAAAATTAAGCAACGCGACGACATTTCTTTTGTGATTTTAGAGTTGTAAAACACGGCCTTTAACTGCTAGCGAATTTGTTCCAATGCCTTTTCAGCAGTATTCACGGGCAATTTACACGCTTTATTTCGACAAACGTAGATTCGAGTTTGTCCTGGTACGAGTTTATTTTCCAATAGTTCTAATCCTCCTTCTTGATTCCCTCCGAGTAAAATTACTTGGGGCAAATACTGTCGATGAAGTTGTTGTAATTCTTTCTTGTAATCTGACCCAACAATGGCTACTTCATAAAAAGGATAGGTTTCTAATAGCATGAGCTCAAACCAATTCGAGTAAAAGTTTCCTGATTTTAAGATGTTTGGCTTAATGCCCAACAACATGTGTTTCGATTTGTCTTGATAATCATTTTTATAAAGATAAGCACCCAAATAAAACAGGTTTTTAGCCATTACTGAATTAGATGCTGGAATAACATGATCTGACAGCTCCATTTTTCTGGCAATTAATCGTTTACTTTGGTTGGACGCATAAAAGAAATAACCGGATTGTTGGTCATAAAAATTAGCTAACGCATAGCCCATAAAACGATCTGCATGTTGGAGCCATTGCTCGTCGAACGTGCTTCCATACAACGCGATAAAGGCATCAATGACCAGTGCATAATCATCTAAAAAAGCGGGAATACTTGACTTCCCATCTTTATAATTTCGGGTCAAACTGTAATCAGATTGCTTGGCTGTTGTCAGCAGAAAGTTGGCTGATTTTAAAGCCGTTTTTAAGTACTTTTCATCTTCTAATGCTTGATAAGCGTCTAAATAAGCTTTTAAGGTAAGGGCATTCCATGCCGTAAGTATTTTAGTATCCAGCCCTGGTTTTACACGTTTTTCTCGTTCTTTCAATAGCTTTTTCCTACTAGACGCTAAAACTTGTAACGATTCTTTCCGAGAACGTTTCGTAAACTTAATCAATGCCGTATCCTTTACGTGCAAGATATTTCCTATACCTTCCCAATTGCCTTTCGCTTCCATGCCATAGTAATTGATAAACCACGTGGCATCACTTCCTAAAAGCGCTTCGATTTCTGCCGTTTCCCAACAGTAATATTTACCTTCTTCGCCTTCAGCATCAGCATCTAATGAAGCATAAAACCCACCTGATTTATCCAGTAACTCTCGTTCTAAAAAGGCGATAGATGCTGTAATGATTCGTTTGTATAAAGGCTTTTGGGTGATTTTATAGGCATAACTGTATAAACTAATCAGTTGAGCGTTGTCATATAGCATCTTCTCAAAATGGGGGACTTTCCACTCTTTGTCCGTGGAGTAGCGGGAAAAACCACCGCCAATTTGATCATATATTCCGCCGTAGGCCATTTTATCAAGCGTTAAGGTCACCTGATCAAGTATTTTCTGATCTTTTGTTAGTGCATAATAATTCAGCAAAGCTCCCCAACTTTTTGGAAGTGGAAATTTAGGTGCACTTTTATATCCACCTTCTTTTTCATCAAAATTTTGTCTCCACGCCTGAATACTGGTAGTGACATCTGCTTGAGTAGCAGCTTTCTTTTCTGCAACAATATCACTCAAATCCGCATTGTTGATTCCTTGAGTAACTTCTGCGGCAATGCCATTAATCTTGGCTCGATCAGTTTGGTAAAGCGTGGTGATTTTTTGCAATACATTTATCCAGTCTTCTTTAGGGAAATAGGTGCCTGCAAAAAATGGGCGCCCATCGGGTAGGGCAATGGCATTTAAAGGCCAGCCTCCTTTGCCAGTAAGCAATTGAGCTGCATCCATATAAATTTGATCAATATCAGGACGCTCTTCGCGATCTACCTTGATGCATACAAAGTTGTCGTTCATGATTTTGGCAACCTCCAAATCTTCAAAAGATTCTTGTTCCATCACATGGCACCAATGACACGCAGCGTAACCAATACTAATAATAATGGGTTTACCTTCCTCTTTCGCTTTGTTGAGTGCTTTGTCGCCCCATGGATACCAATTGACAGGATTGTGCGCATGTTGTAATAAATAAGGGCTATTTTCTTGAAGCAACTCGTTGGTAAATTCATGCTTTGCTTCTGGAACATGTTTGGCATCTGGCTGACTACAATTTGAAAGCACAAATACGAAAAGAAAAAGGATAGCTGTATGAATGAGTTTCATGATTTTTGGATTTTCAACCCTCAATGTCTGGGTTTACTGGTGTACTAGGAGTATCTGGATGAGTTGGGAACGTTTCAAGTAATTTTTCCACTGCAATTTCGGCACTTTCCATTGCGCCATGTACCGTGGAGTTGTGTCCAATATAATTCGTGGCTTCTCCTGCGAAAAACACCCGATTGCGTAACGGCTTGGCTAGTTCTTCTCGCATGCCCTCAGAGAATGGCGAGGCAAAAGAATAAGCACCCCAAATGTATGGCTCTTTTCCCCAATCCTGGAGTTTGAAGTCCACAAAATTTTGGTTGGCCTGATGATTCTCAAAAATTTGATCGAGTTCATTCAATAACAAATTAACAACTTCGTCTTGTGGCAAACTACTTAATTTCAGCGCCTTTTTTCCCATAATATAGGCACATAGAATCGGCATTTCAGAGGCGTGTCCCATCGTAGCATCTTCGTACCGAGGGCAATGGTTACCGCCATACAGCTCTGTCATCCCTTCAGGCCAAAAGCGCGTTTTAAATTTCATAAAAACTTTCATACCTACATCAAAACCCAAACGTTGAATGGCTTCCATTTTTGCAGCAGGTAAGGCCGGTGTGAAATGAATGAGCTGACTTTTAAGCACAGATAATGGAACTGTAACAATGACCTTTTGACTGAAATACTCGTTGTGCTCTTGATCAGTTACTTGGATCGTATCTGTGGAGAAGTTGATCGCTTTTACAGCAGTATTGTATTGAATATCCTTAGCTAAAGGCTGATAAAACTCTTCTAATAACTCCAAAAATGGAGTGCTAGAAACAAAGTCTTTGTTTCCCGAATGCCAATTATATTCCTCTATAGCTAAACTCAAGAGGCCCAGTTGATCTAAATCAGTTCCGTATTCATAGGCTAAACCAGTGAGAATGTTTTTAGTTTTTTGATAGTATTTCTTTTGAGATAAGAACGCCTCAACACTTTGTTCATATCCCCGATATTGATAAACACGATCAAAAAAAGAAGCTGCTTTTTTTAGCTTTTTTTTCTCTTTGGCAGCAGTTGCAGTTAATAATTCCCCCTTGTAATAATAATAGGGCTTGTAAGCGACAGGGGATAAATTTTGTTGAGCAAATGAAGCCAATTCGTAAAAGAGTTGTTTCTCTCCGTGAATGTAAGCGGCTCCCAGCTCCAATGGAAAGTCGCTCCAACCTTTTGAATCGCCTATTCGACCACCATAGGTGTCACGAGCTTCTAATAATCTAACCTCATAACCTTGCGCTTTTAATAAATAACCAGCATAAAGTCCTGCAACTCCAGCTCCTATAATCAGTATTGGTTTTTTTGGGGGGATCATAAAGATAAATTCATAGAATCATATAAAACAACAAGCTTTTGAACTTGTTTAATATTAGTTTTTTCGAGTGAAAAAGAGTT